>NZ_KV824217.1:72568-96486 GCF_001816025.1 Hafnia sp. HMSC23F03 | reverse complement strand
CCTTTGCCAGTGGGCTCATGGAAAAGCATTTGCTGACCGGCGAACGAAATATTTCACTACAATCCCATAGAGGATTAGTGTTCCAAACCGTAGCGGATATTGCTAGAGCGCGAGCTGGCTTCCCTAACCCGTACACCTTTACTCATCTACCAATAAAGCTCGATACGAAACGAATAGACAGGCGTAAGAAGGGGCTATCCCACTAGTACCCCCCGTTATTCTTCCTATTCTGGTCCACCGTATTCTGTTGATTTAGCATTCTTTGGTTATTCGCCTTTTTCTGCTGATCCATTTGATTCAGCTGTAATTGTTGTTGGCGTTGCTGGCTATTTTGATTATTGAGCATGCGTTGTTGATTGTTGTTTTGCCATTGCTGATCGGCATTCAAACGCATGTTTTCATTGAGTTGATGTAGCTGCTGTGCTTGATTGTCACGCTGAATCTGGGTTTGGGTATTGCGTAACTGCTGCTGATTGAAGGTGTTGCTCTGATTTTGGAACCCTTGCTGTTGCTGCTGGATCATTTGCTGTTGTTGCTGCATAACCGCAGACTGAGCGCTGGCATCGGTGCTCCATAGTTGAAGCGCCATCGGGGCAAGCAATAGGGCTGGAAGTAAAAGACGTAGTCGGGTGTTCATAAGACCTCCTGTAACGCTATAGCTTTAAGTCTAAGGCATTTCATCGTGCTTTGCGTGGCAGGAGAAGGCAAATATGAGTGATTTTATTCCCTAAATTTTCGCAATTGCTCGTTTTGTTCTTGCTTTTTTTGCGAAAAACCGCAATCTCTTGAAGGTCTTTCGGCTAAGCTGATAGGCTGTTTTGACAACGAATCCATACGCTTAATGCGGTTTTTTGTTTATAACATGTTCGTTACAATGCGGGCAATTTGATGAAGAAAATGGATCGGTGTTATGGAACAGTTTGTCGCAATTTCAGTTGAGCAGGCACAGCAAAAGTTACAGCAGCCAGAAGTAGTGTTAGTTGATATTCGCGATCCGCAAAGCTATGCCGCTGGGCATGCCGCAGGAGCGTTCCATCTGACCAACGCCACGCTGCAAAACTTTATGCAAAACAATGAATTTGATACGCCGGTGATGGTGATGTGCTATCACGGTAATAGTAGCCGAGGTGCGGCTCAGTATTTGCTGCATCAGGGATTTGAAGAGGTTTATAGCATCGACGGCGGGTTTGAAGCGTGGGTGCGCGCTTATCCTCAGCAGGTCGAGACTTCATCCCTGTAGCGCTCATAAGGCATCGATACCTGTCATACTTTAAGTTACATGAGCATTGGCTACGTGCGTTGTGTTCACCCCAGCCGCTCACTGGTCCTGCAACTTGAATGATTTAGGGTATATGCGGTGCTATTTTAATAAGCAGGTATTCATGGTTCGTATTATTTCCCTGTCCAATCCACGTCTGGCACAGGCGTTTATTGACTACATGGCGACACAAGGCGTTCGTTTAGAACTAGAAGTTCACAATGATGAAGTTGTGCTTTGGCTCGCCGATGACTCCCGACAGGCACAGGTGGAACAAGAACTGGCTCGTTTCCTTCAGGAGCCTTTGCATCCACGTTATCAGGCGGCAAGCTGGCATTCTGGGTCAACCCATAGCGGTTTGAAATATTCCAATTTTAGCTATCTAAAGAGTTTTACTCGCCAGACAGGTCCACTCACCGTAGGCATCACGGCGATTTGCGTCGTTGTCTATTTGTTTATGGTAGTACTCGGTGATGCCGCGGTGATGAACTGGCTGGCGTGGCCAGCTGATTCTAGCCAATACTTTCAAGTTTGGCGCTGGGTGAGTCATGCTTTCTTGCATTTCTCTGCGGTGCATATCATCTTCAACCTGATGTGGTGGTGGTATCTTGGTGGGCAGGTTGAAAAACGCCTAGGTGCTGGAAAACTGCTGCAAATTGCGTTGGTATCTGCCTTTATGAGCGGATGGGCGCAGTCTCTGTTTAGTGGCTCCAATTTTGGTGGTCTATCTGGTGTGGTGTATGCGCTAATGGGCTATGTATGGTGGTGTGGCGAACGCTCGCCTCAGATGGGCGTGAATATGCCGCGTGGCCTGATGGTGATTTCAGTGCTGTGGCTGGTGGCTGGGCATTTCGACTGGTTCGGAATGTCGGTCGCAAACGGCGCGCATATTGCTGGTTTAGTGATTGGATTGTTGATGGCGTTTTGGGATACCCATCATCAGCGTAAAAATAACGCCTAACCGCCGGACATCCGGTAACTCAGGGGAATTGACGTGAAGCAAACACAGCGCCATGACGCGATAATCGATCTTGTTCGCCAGCAAGGGTATGTAAGCACAGAAGAATTGGTTGAACATTTTGCGGTAAGCCCACAGACGATTCGCCGCGACCTGAATGATCTGGCTGAACAAAACAAAATCCAGCGTCATCACGGTGGCGCTGCGCTGCCATCCAGTTCGGTAAATGCGGCCTATCACGATCGTAAAATCATGTGGTCGGATGAAAAAGCACGTATTGCTCAGCATGTTGCGAGCCTGATCCCAGATGGCGCTACGCTGTTTATTGATATCGGCACTACGCCAGAAGCCGTAGCCCATGCGCTACTGAATCACCGAAATCTCCGCGTCGTAACCAATAACTTAAACGTAGCCACGTTGTTGATGGGCAAAGAAGATTTTCGTTTGATTCTGGCTGGTGGCGAAGTGCGTACTCGGGATGGTGGCATCATGGGGGAAGCAACGCTCGATTTTATCTCCCAGTTTCGTTTGGACTACGGCATTCTTGGTATCAGCGGTATTGATATGGATGGCTCGCTGCTGGAGTTCGACTACCATGAGGTACGCACCAAGCGGGCGATTATAGAAAATTCACGCTGTGTCATTCTGGTTACAGATCACTCCAAATTTGGCCGTAACGCGATGGTTAACTTGGGTAATATGGATCTCATCGATTATCTTTTCACTGATGAACAGCCACCGGCAAGTATCCAGAAAATTATCGAACAGCACGAAGTACAGCTCGAAATCTGCTGATTTTCCCCTTTCCGCGCCTAAACGCACAGAGCCTGTTTGGTCTGTGCGTTTTGCTTTGTTACAAATGCGTTTGTGATTCCAAAATATTCTGCCTGCTGTGCATCTGCCTCTGGTTTCTCTGATCAAACTTCGCAAGTGAACGCTTTACTCCTTGAGCAATTTGGATGGCGAAATAAATTGCTATCGGGTGGTTTATTCATCGATAAAACTAACCTACTAGGTTATATTGCTAAGGAGAGCAGATGGAAAAGCGAACACCGCATTGCCGATTAGAAAAGATACGGAGTCTGATAGGGAAGGGGTTGATTAGAGCGACAGCATTGTCGTCTCGCAACGCAAGACAGCTAAATTTTAGTCGTGCTGATATGTATCGAATAGTGAGCGAATTGTCTACGCAGGACTTTTATAAAAGCATGACGACCTATGAGAACCACCGAGTTTGGCAAGATGTTTACCATTGCCATCTGGATAAAGTGTCTCTCTATGTGAAGTTAACGGTAATTGATGAAGTGTTGATCGTTTCTTTTAAGGAGCTGAATGATGATATGTCCTGAATGTGGCTCAGTAAATACGGTAAAGGAATACCGTGATATGCCTTATACCTACAAAGGTCAGACGATAATCGTTAAGGCTGTTGGCGCTGATTGGTGTCTCAACTGTGGGGAGGGGGTTGTTTTCACTGAGGAGTCAATTCGTATTGATAGCATCATGGGAGATTTTAACAAACAGGTAAATGCCTCTATCATTGAACCAGAATTCGTTATCGCAATGCGAAAAAAGCTTAATCTGTCTCAAAGTGAGGCCGGTGAGATCTTTGGCGGTGGGGTAAACGCCTTCTCACGCTATGAGACAGGCAAGGCTCTTCCTCATGTTTCCACCATCAAGTTGTTAAAGCTGTTAGATAAATATCCCGAACTGCTCACCGAAATCCGCGATTAACCTCACTATTCCTCGTGCCTGAGCCGTTCTGCTTGGGCTCCCCTCCCATTCAATAACCACACAATATGTAATTTTATTATCTCTTAACTGTTATCTTCATCACGCGAAAATGTTTTTGTTTGGTTAATTTGTGGCGTTAATGTTTGTTTGTGAGTATTATAATGCTCGTAAACGAACATTATTTGCTTATTTTTCTATCATCAATGACAGAATTAGAACTGTTTCGAGCATCCGGAGGGGAAAGTGGAAACCAAAGACTTGATCGTTATCGGTGGTGGCATTAACGGTGCCGGTATCGCTGCGGATGCGGCAGGACGCGGGCTTTCCGTTCTGATGCTGGAAGCAAAAGACCTCGCCTGTGCAACATCATCGGCGAGTTCCAAATTAATTCATGGCGGTCTACGCTATCTGGAACACTACGAGTTTCGTTTGGTCAGCGAAGCGCTGGCCGAGCGTGAAGTTTTGCTGAAACTTGCACCTCATATTGCTTTCCCAATGCGTTTCCGCCTACCGCACCAGCCCCATTTGCGTCCCGCTTGGATGATTCGTACCGGTTTATTCCTGTACGATCATTTGGGCAAGCGTACTAGCTTACCGAGCAGTAAAGGCCTGCGTTTTGGCCCAGACTCAGTGTTGAAATCCAGCTTAACGCGCGGATTCGAATATTCAGACTGCTGGGTGGATGATGCGCGTTTAGTGTTGCTCAACGCGCAAGAAGTTGTGGTGCGTGGTGGCGAAGTTCGCACACGAACTCAGGTTACTCGCGCCTACCGTGAAAACGGTCTGTGGGTGGTTGAGGCCAAAAATGCAGACACTGGAGAAACGCTGACGTGGCGTGCCAAGGGGCTGGTTAATGCGACCGGTCCATGGGTAAAACACTTCTTTGATGACGGTTTAGAACTGAAGTCTCCATATGGTATTCGTCTGATTAAAGGCAGCCATATTGTTGTGCCGCGTGTGCACAATCAGCCACAGGCATACATTCTGCAAAACGAAGACCATCGTATTGTCTTTGTCATTCCTTGGATGGATGAGTTTTCAATCATTGGCACGACCGACGTGGAATATCATGGCGATCCGCATGATGTGAAAATCGATGATAACGAAGTGAATTACCTACTAAAAGTTTACAACGATCACTTTAAGAAACAGCTGGGCAAAGAAGACATCGTCTGGACATATTCTGGTGTTCGTCCGTTGTGTGATGATGAGTCTGACTCACCACAGGCGATTACCCGTGATTACACGTTAGATGTGCACGATCAGGATGGCAAAGCGCCATTGCTCTCCGTGTTTGGCGGTAAGCTAACAACCTATCGTAAGCTGGCTGAACATGCTCTTGAGAAACTGTCTGGTTATTACGAAAACTGCGGTCCAGCATGGACTAAAAACGCGGTGTTGCCGGGGGGCGATTTAGGTACCGATCGTGATAGCTATGCAGCGCAGTTACGTCGCCGTTTCACGTGGTTACCAGAGGCTCTGGCGCGCCGCTATGCACGTACTTACGGTACTCGCACTGAACAACTGTTGGGTACAGCACAATCGCTGGAGGATCTGGGCGAACATTTTGGCCACAACCTTTATGAGGCCGAACTGCGTTACCTTATCGCAGAAGAGTGGGTTGTCGAGCTTGATGATGCTATCTGGCGACGCACTAAACTGGGTATGTGGCTGGATGAAGGGCAGAAACAGCGTGTGGCTGAGTGGATAAGAGAACACCGTGTGAATTAGGCTGAACTGCCAGCAGAGATGCTGGTGGCGGTTCAAGGGCGCACAGGATGTGCACTCTGAGATCGGTCAGCCAAGTCACCTGGTAAAAACCGCAATAGAGTAGAGGTTACGCGCTGGCAACCTCTACTCTGACGTCTACGCTAGCGGCTTCAAGAGAAGCAATGCTTCACCGGCGTAGAAACCCTTCACCATAGATCCCGCTAATTCTCCTACAGCTTCACTGGCTTAATATTCCATATTTCATCGGCATATTCTTGAATCGTTCGGTCGGATGAGAAATACCCCATATTGGCAATATTCATCACTGTACGGCGAGTCCATTCATCGCGATTCTTGTAGAGTTCATCAACCTTATCTTGCGTATCAATATAGCTTCGATAATCCGCTAATAGTTGATAGTGATCGCCGAAGTTTACCAATGAGTCAAACAGGCTTGCGTAGCGGCGTGAATCGTCAGGACTGAAAGCACCCGTAGCAATTTGAGTGAGTGCTTGATTTAGCTCTGGATCCTGTTCGTAGATTTGGCGCGGGTTGTAGCCATTATTCCGCAGAGCCTCAACCTGTTCTGTGGTGTTGCCAAATATAAAGATATTTTCTTCACCAACGTGATCCAACATCTCTACATTAGCACCATCCAGCGTACCAATCGTCAGTGCTCCGTTGAGCGCAAATTTCATATTGCTGGTGCCCGATGCTTCCGTGCCCGCCGTTGAAATTTGTTCGGAGAGATCCGCCGCAGGAATGATCATTTGCGCCAGACTTACGCCGTAGTTAGGGATAAATATAACTTTCAGCTTGCCTTTGATACGCTCGTCATTATTGATAACTTTCGCCACGTCGTTAATCAAATGAATAATCTGTTTGGCGTTGTAGTATGCGGAGGCCGCTTTACCGGCAAAGATTTTCACTCGTGGTGTCCAGTCTTTTTCCGGCTCTTGTAAAATACGATTGTAGTGAGTGATGACGTGTAACACGTTGAGTAACTGGCGTTTATATTCGTGGATCCTTTTGATTTGGACATCAAAAAGAGCATTCGGGTCTAACACCACATTCAGCTTTTGGGCAACGTAAAGGGCAAGCTGCTTTTTGTTATGCAGTTTGGCTTGCTGAATATCGCGAATGAACGTCGGATAATCAATGTGTGGCAATAACTCATTGAGCTGACTCAAATCAGTACGCCATCTTTGCCCAATATTTTCGTCCAATACTCGAGATAGTGGCTGATTGGCCAACGCTAGCCACCTACGCGGTGTCACACCGTTGGTTTTATTACAGAAGCGGTTTGGGAATAAGCGAGCAAAATCGGCAAACAGTGACTGTACCATGAGTTCTGAATGAAGCTCAGAAACGCCGTTCACTTTATGGCTGGCGATAACGGCTAACCATGCCATACGCACTCGGCGGCCGTTCGTTTCATCAATCACTGAAACACGAGAAAGCAGCGCATCGTCATCGGGGTATTGTTCTTTTACATCCTTTAAGAAATGGTCGTTAATCTGGAAAATCAGCTGCAGATGGCGCGGCAGGATTTTGCCTAGCATATCGACAGGCCAAGTTTCTAACGCTTCGCTCATTAGCGTGTGGTTGGTATAGGAAAATACCTGTACGACGATGACCCAAGCCGCTTCCCACTCAAATTTATGGTCGTCAATCAGCAGACGCATGAGTTCTGGGATGGAAAGCACCGGATGAGTGTCGTTCAGGTGGATAGCGATCTTTTCCGCTAGGTTTTCTAGAGTGTGATGTGTTTGCCAATGGCGATGGAGGATATCCTGCACCGTCGCTGATACGAGGAAATACTCTTGTCGTAGGCGCAGTTCTCGGCCTGAATAAGTCGAGTCATCAGGGTAAAGTACCCGAGATACGTTTTCAGAATGATTTTTATCTTCCACGGCGGCAAAGTAGTCGCCCTGATTAAATTTACCCAAATTGATTTCATTACTGGCGCGTGCAGACCAAAGGCGCAGGGTATTTGTCGCATCGGTATCAAAACCAGGAATGATTTGATCGAAGGCAAGGGCTAAAACTTCTTCCGTTTCGAGCCAGCGAGTGCGGTTGCCTTCTTGCTGAATTCGTCCTCCGAAGCGAACACGATAGCGAGTATTGTGGCGCACGAACTCCCATGCATTTCCATACTCTAGCCAGTTATCGGGAGATTCTGCCTGTTGCCCGTTAACGATATTTTGTTTGAACATACCGTATTCATAGCGAATGCCGTAGCCGCGAGCTGGGAGGGCGAGTGTGGCCATTGAGTCGAGAAAACAGGCCGCTAAACGACCTAGACCGCCGTTGCCGAGTCCAGGGTCGATCTCCTCATCGATCAGCTCTTCGAGATCCAGCCCCATTTCATCCAGAGCTTGTTTAATTTCGTCGTATACGCCGATCGCCATCAATGCGTTAGACAACGTACGGCCTAGCAAAAACTCCATTGAGAGATAGTAAACTTGACGAACATCCTGTGAGAATTGAGCTCGGGTTGAGCGCAACCAACGCTCGACAATCCTATCGCGTACCGCAAATAACGTGGCGTTTAGCCAGTCATGCTGAGTAGCAATGGATGGGTCTTTGCCGACGACAAACATGAGCTTGTAAGCAATCGAATGTTTGAGCGCTTCGACGCTGACAACGGGCGAAGTATAGCTAAACGGTGAAGTCATAATCAGTACACCCCGGTAATGAAAATCATGGGTTACAGCATGGATGGTGATCGAGCGGGATTAGCCCATCGATGCCTACAAATTCTGTCTCAGACTAAAGTCGGTTATAGAGGTCAAGGTAGCTTACGGCGGCTTTCTCCCAACTGAAGTTCTGCGCCATCGCCTGCCGTTGTACATATCGCCATAATGTCGGGCGAGTCCACAGGACAAAGGCGCGGCGCAGTGCGTTCGATAGGTCTTTAGCATCGCATTCATTAAAGACAAAACCACTGGCGCTACCTTCGGAGAGGTTTTCCAGTGAGCAATCATTAACCGTATCGGCTAAACCTCCAGTATGGCGCACCAGCGGCAGCGTGCCGTATTTCAGCCCGTAAAGTTGGGTGAGCCCACAAGGTTCAAAGCGACTTGGCACTAAAATGACGTCAGCGCCAGCGATAATTCGGTGTGAGAATGCTTCGTGGTAGCCGATTTGCACGCCGACTTGACCAGGATAGGCCGCCGCTGCCGCGAGAAAAGCCTCTTGCAAAGGTGCATCACCGGCACCCAGCAATGCCAACTGCCCACCTCCTTTCAACAATGTGGGCAATGCTTCGAGCACTAAATCCAAACCTTTCTGACTGGTTAAGCGACTGACAACGGCAAAAATAGGTTTCTCTGGATCGACATCCAGCCCCATTGCGGTTTGCAGATGTTGCTTATTCACCGCCTTGTCTTTGAGGTTCTCACGCTGATAGGGATTGGCGATAAGCTCGTCCGTAGCAGGATTCCAAATAGCGTCGTCGACGCCGTTGAGAATTCCGCTCAGTCTTCCTTCACGTAGAAGCTGTTGCAGTAACCCTTCCATTCCGTAGGCAAACTCGGGGCGGGTGATCTCTTTGGCGTAAGTCGGGCTGACCGTGGTGACGTGATCGGCATAGAACAGACCTGCTTTGAGGAACGAAATTTGCCCATAAAATTCAAGACCGTAAATCTGAAAGAAATCCTGTGGCAGATACAGTTCAGCCATGTGATGGGCCGAAAAGAGTCCTTGATAGGCGAGGTTATGCACGGTAAATACCGAGCGGGCCGGGCGACCTCGGGCAGCGAGATAAGCGCAGGCAAGACCCGCATGCCAGTCGTGGGCATGTACCACCTGCGGACGCCAGTAATGGTCACAGCCGCTGGCCAGTTCGGCAGCAACCCACCCTAATAATCCGAAACGGCGATGGTTGTCCGAGTAGGCATACATCGCCTGATCGTGATAAGGACTGCCAGGACGATCATACAGATGCGGCGCATCAATCAAATAAATACCAACGCCTTGAAAATGGCCAAAGCGTAATGTTATGCGCCCAGCAAAGGTATCCAGCGTCGCGACTTCGTGAGTTTCAGGGATTCCCTCTTTTAGAGCAGGAAATCCGGGAAGTAGAACGCGCACATTTGCTCCCTGAGCAATTTGCGCCGCAGGCATTGCACCGACAACGTCGGCTAATCCACCTGTTTTCAGCAGGGGAAATAATTCGGAACAGACGTGCAATACGTACATCGGTACTCCTCAATCGAAACGAGTGATAGATCGACCCTATGCTTCGTCACAAACGAGCCAACATTTCGCGCGTAACCAGCACTATGCCGCCTTCAGAGCGGTAGAAGCGTTTGCTGTCTTCTTCAACGTTTTCTCCAATGACCATGCCTTCCGGCAGTACGCAGGCTCGGTCAATGATGCATCGACGCAGGCGGCATGAGCGGCCGATATTGACGTCGGGTAACAAAACGGAGGAATCAATTGTGCAAAACGAGTTCACACGCACGCGGGGGAATAACACAGAGTGCACGACAACTGAGCCAGAAATGATGCAGCCACCAGACACTAACGAATTCATGGTCATGCCATGGCTACCGGAGCGATCCTGCACAAATTTAGCCGGAGGCAGCGATTCCATATAGGTACGAATTGGCCAACGCTTATCGTACATATCGAGCTCGGGTGTGACAGAGGCGAGATCAAGATTGGCACGCCAATAGGCATCCAGCGTTCCCACATCACGCCAGTAGGGTTGAACGGTATCGTCGTCAGTGCTAGTGACACAGGAGAGTGTGAACGGATGCGCCCACGCTTTGCCTTGAGCCGTGATTTTTGGGATCAGGTCTTTACCGAAATCGTGGAAGGAGTCTGCAAGGCTCATATCTTCTTCTAGCAACTGATAAAGATATTCGGCGTTGAAAACATAAATCCCCATGCTGGCTAAAGACATATCTTCGCTGCCCGGCATGGCGGGTGGATTTTGCGGTTTTTCTAAAAATTGCAGGATTTTGTTATCGTCGCCGACCTCCATCACGCCAAATTCACTCGCTTCCTGCCGAGGAACCGGAATACAGGCCACGGTGCATTCTGCTCCGCTTTCCACGTGGTCAATCAGCATGCGCGAGTAGTCCATTTTGTAGATATGGTCACCCGCTAGAATCACGACAAATTCGGCACGATAGCGACGAATAATATCTAAATTCTGATACACCGCATCAGCGGTGCCTTTGTACCAATGTTCGGATGCATCGCGTTGTTGGGCTGGCAGGAGATCGACAAACTCATTCATCGATTCGTTGAGAAATGACCAGCCGCGCTGGATATGTTGCACCAACGTGTGTGAGTGGTACTGAGTAATGACGCCGATGCGACGAATGCCGGAATTGATACAGTTTGATAGTGCGAAATCTACAATGCGAAATTTGCCGCCAAAGTGAACCGCGGGCTTAGCGCGCGTCTTGGTGAGATCTTTCAAGCGGGAGCCGCGGCCGCCTGCCAGAATCAGGGCCACAGACTTCTGAGGTAATTGACGCGCCAACATCAATTGGTTCTGATTTTCTGACTTAACCATTTCCTGACTCCTTGTTTTTATGCGCGCAGTCCGCTTATTTTCATCTTGGACTGGGCGATGTAGGGCTATGAACGTGTCAGTACACAAACGCTATGCGCGGGCATGATCGCCTGTTCTGAGCTGCTGCCTGCTGTGAGCATTTTAAACGGCGCAGACACCTGCCAATGACCTGCTGGCAGGCGGATCTCCTCATCGTGCTGTGCTGGATTGACGATAACGAGCCAGTCCCCAGACAGCTGAATTTGTAGCAGTGTTGGCGAACAGGACTGCCATTCTTCGGTTGTTAGCGGCTTTGCATTGGCATTCAGCCAACGGACATTACCGTCGTTTTCATCCCACCAACGATTTGCACACAGGGCAGGAATACGTTTTCGTAGCTGGATAAGTGAAGCGGTGTATTCAGTTAAAGTGACGTCTGCGCAAGACCAATCCAGCCAGGCAATTTCATTGTCTTGGCAATAGGCATTGTTGTTGCCTTGCTGGCTATGACCCATCTCATCACCGGCGAGCAGCATTGGCGCGCCTTGTGACAAAAGTAGCGTGGCGAGCAGAGCCCGCTGGCTGCGGTTTCTGTGGCGCTGAATATCCTCATTTGCGTCTAATCCTTCAACGCCGTGGTTATTGCTGTAATTGCTGTTGGTGCCGTCACGATTTTCTTCGCCGTTAGCCAGATTATGTTTGTCGTTAAAGCTGACTAAATCGTGCAGGGTGAAACCATCGTGGGCGGTGATTTGGTTGATGCTGGAGGAAGGTGCCCGACCATGATGTCGAAATAGCTGGCTGGAAGCCGCGAAGCGTTCAGCAAAGACGCCGGCGCTGATGTTTCCCCATAGCCAGAATTGGCGGATTTCGTCGCGGTAGCGATCGTTCCATTCGGAGAACGTGAGGGGAAAATGGCCTAACTGGTAGCCATTGGGGCCAATATCCCACGGTTCGGCGATAAACTTTACTCGCGCAAGCACAGGATCTTGAGCGATGGTGATAAACAGAGGTGCATGGCGATGAAAATCGGCGTTACGGCCTAGCACAGTACCGAGGTCAAAGCGGAAACCATCGACGTGGCACTCCTCAACCCAATAGCGTAGGCAATCCATCACCCATTGCACGCTGTGAGGCTGAGTTAAACGCAGCGCATTTCCGCAACCCGTCCAGTTTTCCAAGTCTCCGTGCGAGTTACGCCAGTAATAACTACGATTGTCGATGCCGCGTAGCGACACCATCGGGCCCGTTTCATCTAGCTCGGCGGTGTGGTTAAACACGATGTCGAGGATTACCTCAATGCCAGCGGCGTGTAACGCTTTTACCGCATCGCGAAATTCGCTCAGCGGCGTTGTTTTGGTACTGCCGGAATGAAAACTGGGCTCAATGGCAAACGGGGCAAGGACGTTGTAGCCCCAATAGTTAGTCAAACCGATTTTTTGCAGGCGTGGCTCATCTGCATGTAGCTGTACCGGTAGCAACTCGAGTGCGGTGATACCTAACCGTTTGAAGTACTCAATCATCACCGGGTGAGACAGCGCGGCATAGCTGCCTCGCAACTCTTCGGGAATATCTGGATGCTGCTGAGTAAGCCCACGGACATGAGCTTCGTAGATGATGGTATCGCCCCACAGCACGTTTGGCGGTCGATCGTTTCCCCAGTCGTAGGCTTCTTCACTCACGATGCAATGGGGAACCACGTCACGGTTGTCGCGCCAATCTGGTTCGTTTAGCCCCCCGCTGAGGCGTTCGTCGAGCGGAAGCGTGCCGGTTAAGACTCGAGCGTAGGGGTCGATCAGCAATTTGGCGGGATTAAACCGCTGGCCTTTCTCTGGCCGCCAAGCACCATGTACTCGGTAGCCATATTCCAATCCCGCTTTAGCCCCCGGTAAAAGCCCATGCCAAACGTCACCGCTGCGGGCGGGAAGTTCATAAGATTCTTGATGCCCGCTTTTATCAAAAATGCACAGCTCAACCCGCGTCGCATGTGACGAAAAAAGAGCAAAATTAATGCCTTCTGGTGTGATATGGGCTCCTAACGGGCCTGGGTTACCGGGTTTCAGCATCAAGCAGCTCCTCTTGCAATGGAGGGGTTAGCTGTAGATAAAGCGTTGCTAATGGTGGAACAGTGAGTTCAATAGAGTGCTCGCAGCCGTGACTGCCGACTGGCTGGCTCTCGATCCCTCCCTGATTCCCACTATTGCTGCCGTGGTAATAGAAAGAGTCGGTGTTCAGGATTTCGCTATAGTGGCCTGCATACTCGACGCCGATGCGGTAATAGCTACGTGGAACCGGCGTAAAGTTGCTCACAACCAGAACCTCGTTGCCGACTTCATCGCGGCGTACAAAGGCGAAAACGGAGTTTTCATGGTCATCAACCACGCGCCAGCTAAAGCCGCGCGAATCACAATCCCAGCGATGCAGCGCCGGATAGTCGCGATAGCAATGGTTTAAATCACGCACCAAGCGCTGTACGCCGTTATGCCAGTTGTCTTCACCCTCTAGCAAATGCCAGTCGAGGCTAGTTTCGAAATTCCATTCGCGCCCCTGTGCAAATTCGCAGCCCATAAACAGCAGTTTTTTGCCCGGATGAGCCCACATAAAACCGTAGTAGGCGCGCAGATTGGCAAATTTTTGCCATGCATCACCGGGCATTTTGTCGATCATGGAACGCTTGCCGTGCACTACCTCATCGTGCGATAGCGCCAGCACAAAATTTTCGCTCCATGCGTACAGTAGGCCGAATGTCATTAAATTATGATGGTATTTGCGATGCACCGGATCGAGCTTCATATAATCCAGCGTGTCGTGCATCCACCCCATATTCCATTTGTAATGAAAACCCAGCCCATTGGCGTCTGGTGGCAATGTTACGCCCGGAAAATCCGTCGATTCCTCTGCCATCGTGACTGCGCCGGGGCGCTGCTGACCGATGGTTTTATTGGTATAGCGTAGAAAATCGATGGCTTCCAGATTGTGGTTTCCGCCAAAACAGTTGGGGATCCATTCTCCCTCTTTGCGGCTGTAATCGCGGTGGATCATGGAGGCAACGGCATCCACACGCAGGCCATCAATGCCGTAGCGTTCCATCCAATACAGCGCATTGCCAGCCAAAAAGTTACGTACTTCGTAGCGTGAATAGTTATAAATCAGCGTATTCCAATCTTGATGATAGCCTTCGCGCGGATCTGAATATTCATATAGGTCTGTGCCATCGAATTCTGCTAATCCCCAGATATCACTAGGGAAATGCCCTGGAACCCAATCAAGCAGTACGTTGATGCCAGCCTCGTGTGCCTTATCCATGAAGTAACGAAAATCTTCCGGCGTACCGAAACGGCGCGTTGGTGCGTACATTCCTAGTGGTTGGTAGCCCCAAGAGCCATCGAAGGGATGCTCGTTGATCGGTAGCAGTTCAAGGTGGGTGAATCCCATCTCTTTGACATAAGGCACCAGTTGTTCCGCCATTTCGCGGTAGCTGAGCCAAAAATTGTTGTCACTATGGCGTCGCCATGAGCCTAAATGCACTTCATAGATAGAGATTGGGGCATTCAGCTGATTAGCTGCACTACGTTTTTCATCCGTGGGGACTTTGGGTGGCAACTGAGTGATCAGCGAGGCAGTATCCGGTCGCATTTGGGCTTCAAAAGCATAGGGATCGGCTTTTAAAACCGTTTTGCCGTTGGCATCAATAAGTTCGAATTTATACAACTGACCCGCATGGACTCCGGGAATAAAAAGCTCCCAAATTCCGCTTTCTTGGCGTATCCGCATTGGGTGACGGCGGCCATCCCAAAAGTTAAATTCGCCTACAACGGAAACCCTGTGTGCGTTTGGTGCCCAAACGGCAAAGCTTACGCCGCTTATGTCCGCCAGATGAGTGGGATGTGCACCTAAACGCTCATAGGGGCGTAGGTGTTTACCTTCGGTGAGTAGCCAATTATCGATTTCACCCAGTAACGGCCCAAAACGGTAGGGATCTTCGATGATCTGCTGGTGATCGTTCCATTCGACACGGAGTAGATAATCAAAAGGCGCTTTGCGTCTCGGTAGGAGGCCGCTGAAAAAGCCGTGTTCGTCAATTCGCTCAAGCTCAGCGACTTTGCGCATCGTTTTACGATCGAGTACCTGTACAGATGTTGCATCTGGCAATAAAGCTCTAACCACGAGGCCTTTGGATGTTTTGTGCATACCCAAAATAGAAAAAGGGTCAGCGCACTGGCCTGAGAGGAGTTGATGCATCATTTGACTGCTGGGAAGTACGGACATGGCATTCTTCCTTTAATTCACAGCATGAATCTATTTTTCAACTATTCGTTTTCGAATAGTTGCTAATAAACATCATGCTCGCCATTTAGAATGTTTTTTGTGGAGTGTTGCTCAATAATTTCTCAACAAAAAAACAAAGGCACAAATCGCTACAGCGCGAACGTTTGCAGGCTTTCTTATTCTTTGGTGAGTTTTAAAATTAACCATTTTTAAGCATAGTCAGCTTTTATAGATGTATGAGCTAAACAGCAGTTATTTTTCTGGGGAAAGAAATAAGCGTGGTGTGAGACCGTAGAAAATATGCCTACGGTCTCTTAACGTGAGGACAGTGATTATTCTGCTGAAACCTTACGGCGGCGTTTATCTAAATCGCGAATCAAAAGGTTAACGTTAGGATCGTTAAACATCTCTTCAAGGGTATGTGTCAGCTTACGACGCCAGTTTGGATATTGATCGCTGGTGCCGGGAATGTTGACCGGTTTTTCCATATCCAGCCAGTCTTCAGGCTGTAAGCCGAGCAGGGCACTGGCGCTATCGGCAACATAGCGTTGCAAACCTCGATTAAGCGTCGGACTCATTGCTAAGTGATTGGCGCGGTGGCCTACTTTTTTAGGTACACATCCGTATTGATGTAAACCGTTTAGCAATCCTTGCTTAGCCGCTTCGCGATCGGCATGTAACTGTCTGAGGACGTCTAAATCGGGATAAAGGCCAAGCTCTCTGCCTAGATGTAAATCATCGGCTTGCCAGTAACCGCGTAGCGTCGGTAGATCATGAGTGGTAATGGTCGCCATGGCCTGCACGGTATAGGATTGTGGGGCACGGAAGCTATTATCCTGATCGTGTTCAAAGTATAGGACTTTGTAGGAGTACACTCCGCAATCGCGCAACTTAGCGATAATTTCAACCGGTACGGTACCCAGATCCTCGCCGATAACCATGCAGTGATTGCGCTGACTTTCTAACGCCAAAATTGCCAGCAAATCATCGACGGGATAGCGTACGTAGGCACCTTTATCGGCAGTTTCACCGTAGGGTATCCACCATAAACGCATCATCGACATGACATGGTCGATGCGTAGAGCACCGCAGCAGGTCATATTAGCGCGCAACATATCGATGAACGGTTGATAGGCTCGAGCGGCCATAACGTGAGGGTCCATCGGTGGCAGCCCCCAGTTTTGTCCTAGCGGGCCGAGAATATCCGGCGGTGCGCCAACGGAAGCTTTCAAGCAGTAGAGCCCGTTTTCGCCCCATGTTTCGGCGCCACCTTCGGCTACGCCTACCGCTAAATCGCGATATAAGCCAATCGGCATTTTTTGCTGCTGGCAAACTTCAAAACATTCAGAGAGTTGACAATACGCCAGCCACTGTAGCCAGAGATAAAAATCGACTTTATCCGCATGTTGGTGGCAAAACTCGGCCACGCCGCTGCTGTCTGCGCTGCGTAAATTATCAGGCCAGACCGGCCACCCCCACATAGTCGGGTCCTGAGCGCTGAGATGCGCATGCAGGGCATCGAAAGCGGCCTGTTGGTACAGGCTTTCTCCACCCTGTTCTACAAAGTGTTGGAAAGCTTTCAGACGCTTGTTACTGCTTTTTTGCTTAGTAAATTCAGGATATGCCCGTTGAAGTGCATTGAGCTTGAGCGTGATAACGCTGGTGTAATCGACCCATTCGCTGGCTCTGGCTTCGCTGAGGCGCAACTGAGTTTCTGCGTTATTCCACCATGCTTGAGCTTCGGCGCTGTGCTGGAACTCTTCAACCTGATTCACGTCGATATAGGCCACATTGAGCCAACGGCGCGACGATGGACTGTAGGGGCTAGCGCTTTCCGGATTGGCAGGATAGAGCGAATGAATAGGGTTTAGGCCGACAAAAGCGCCCCCGCGTTTAGCGACATTCAGCACCATTTGCTTAAGGTCGCCGAAATCACCGATTCCCCAATTGCTGTCTGAACGTAAGGTATAAAGCTGTACGCAGGCTCCCCAGAGTTTACGGCCAGTGAGCAGCGCATCGGGTTCAAAGCAGCGCGTAGGCGTGACAATAATTTGGCACGTCCATGCTTGTTGTTCATCACGCAACGTTAGCTGATGGTATCCCAACGGTAAATCACGCGGCAGGGTCAAGTTTTTGCGCCGTTGTACTTTGCCGTTGTGTACGCCCGTTCGCGCCTGCTTATCTGCGGATTCCGATTCTAAAGTCAGCGTCCAGGTGTATTCTCCGATGGTCTGGAGATTGAGATGGCAAGGACGCCCCTGAGTAAACACCACCACCGGTGGAACCGGTGAGCCGACCTGCGTCGGCGTAAATGGGTGCATCGCTTCCAGCAGACGCTGTTTGGTTTCAGCGCTAATCGCTTGCTGTTGTCCATGGGCATTGATATAGCTGGCGGCGATACCTGCTTGCGCCGCCAAACTTTCCAGCAGCTTGCGTTCGGCTTGCTGATGCTCCGTAATTTGTTCCATTGGCGGTGTTGTTTTCTCTTTCATGGAACAGCTCCTTAACGCTTGGCCTGCCAGATTCGCTGCTGATAATCGCGGATAGAACGGTCAGAGCTGAACATACCCACGCGAGCGGTATTGAGAATGGTGGCGCGAGTCCATTTGTCCTGATCGCGATACAGCACGTCCACTTCTTGCTGGGCGCGGCAGTAGTCAGCGAAGTCGGCTAATACGAGATACGGATCGCCGCCTTCTAGCAGGCTATGCAGCATTGGGTCGAAGGCGTGCTTGTCGCCATTGCTGTAATGCCCTTTGGCGAGCTCATCCAGAATGAGCTTCAGCTGCTTGTCTTTACGGTAAATTGCTTTTGGCTGGTAGCCTTTGGCCAAGGTCGCCTTTACCTGTTCTACGGTTTGGCCGAAGATGAAGATATTCTCTTCACCCACTTCCTGTGCAATTTCAACGTTCGCGCCATCCAGCGTCCCAACGGTTAACGCACCGTTGAGTGCGAGCTTCATATTGCCAGTGCCAGAGGCTTCTTTACCCGCAGTGGAGATCTGCTCTGAGATATCGGCCGCAGGTATCATCAATTCCGCCACTGAAACACGGTAATCGGGGATGAATGCCACCTGCAAACGACCTTTCATTAACGGATCGTTATTGATCTTTTCGGCGACCTTGTTGATCGCATAGATAATATTTTTTGCGAGGTAGTAACCCGGAGCGGCTTTTGCTCCGAACAGGAATACGCGCGGTACACGGTCTGCCTGCGGGTTGTCGCGCAGCTCATGATAGAGAGCCAGAATATGCAGCAGGTTTAGATGCTGGCGCTTATATTCATGCAGTCGTTTAATCTGCACGTCGAAGATTGCATCAACGTTCAGCTCTAACCCCATCACGTTTTTTACATACTTCGCCAGTGCAATTTTATTCTCACGCTTGATGCTCTGATATTTCTGGCGGAAGTTCGCATCGTCGGCATAAGGCTCTAGCTTTTTCAACACGTCTAAATTATTGGCCCACTCGGTTTTCAGCGTGCTGTCGATCAGTCCTGCGAGTGCTGGATTACACTGCTTCAGCCAGCGGCGTGGCGTGATGCCGTTGGTCACGTTATGGAATTTATTCGGCCACAGCTGGTGGTATTCAGGGAACAGGTCTTTTACGACCAGATCAGAATGCAGTTGGGCAACGCCGTTGACGGCAAAACCGCCGACGACGCACAGGTTTGCCATGCGCACCTGCTTGTTGTGATGAACGGCCAGTTTGCTCCACACGGCCTCATCGCCTGGCCACTGTTTCTGCACCTGCTTTTTGAAGCGGGCGTTAATTTGTTTGATGATGTCGAAGTGGCGCGGCAACAGGCTACGCACCAAACGCTCGTCCCAACACTCTAGTGCTTCTGGCATCAGGGTATGGTTAGTGTAGGCGAAGGTGTTGCTGGTGATTGCCCATGCGTCATCCCACGACATTTGATGTTCATCCAGTAGCACGCGCAGAAGTTCTGGGATCGCGATGGTTGGATGGGTATCGTTAAGTTGGATAACCTCATACTTAGGTAAATCGGCCAGTTTACGTCCCGCTAAATGGTGTTTGCGCAGGATATCGGCTACAGAGCAAGCGCAGTGGAAGTACTGTTGCATGAGTCGTAGGCGTTTACCCGCTTGATGGTTATCGTTTGGATAGAGAACCTTTGTGAGTTTGGCCGCTTCAATACCATCGCTTTCCGCTTTTAAGAACTGGCCATCGTTGAATTTGGTTAAATCAAATGGATGCGCGTGAGTGGCTTGCCACAGACGCAGTGGTTGGCTTACACCATTGTGATAACCCAGAACCGGCAAATCCCACGCTTCGCCGCGAAGTGTTAATGCTGGCTGCCATAAAACGTTGCCATCCTTTTGCTTAATCAGCTTACCGCCAAAATTCACGTCTACGTTTAATGCGCTGTTATGACGGAACCACGGATAGCTTTCGCGCTCCCAGTTGTCTGGCGCTTCCATCTGATGACCGTCGCTGAAGGATTGGCGGAACAGACCATACTGATAGCATAGGCCATAGCCAGTAGCAGGCTGTTCTACGGTCGCCATGGAGTCAAGGAAGCAGGCTGCTAAGCGACCTAAACCGCCGTTGCCCAAGGCAGGATCGGTTTCTTGTTCCAATAAATCGCTGAGCAAAACATCATGCTTGGCGAGCACTTTTTCTACCGCGTCATACCAGCCCAGATTGATCAGGTTGTTGGCAGTGAGGCGCCCAATGAGAAACTCCATGGATAGATAGTTCACGTGGCGGAGCTCGCTTTTGGCCAGTGCCTTTGGCTGAGGCAACGCTGATAACTGCTCAGCAATGGCTGCACTCACTGCCTGCCACCATTGATGCTCCGTCATCTGGCTGGATGCGGTTAGTCCAAAGTGCTGCCATTGACGGGTAAGCGCCGCCAGGAATACGTCCTTATCAAATGGGATGTGCGACATATCAGTCTCTCTCAAGCATAAAGTTCAGGAATTGACGATATCCTGCCGACCCACCGGTTTTATAACATCCTCCCGAAGAGGGATGAGGCGGGGAGGAGGGGCGGGGCGTAGTCAAAACTGTGATCCATACCTACTCTCTGTCGTACAGCAGATGGAAAAATCTAGTTTCGATAACTTGAATGTAACGCCAAAAAGTCAGTTCTTGTATAAGAAACCAACAACTAAATTGTTAAGAATAGATATGAAATGTGAGGAAGCCGAAAATATTTGCTTTGGAGTCAGCAAAGAGACCTCCGTAACCTAAACAGAGGATCAATGAAACGGCGTTGATTCAATTTTTAGGCAAAGATGTAAGAAGTTGTGAGAAATGTGATCGACTGCAATTTCCTGCTACCAAGTCATCGTGGTCTGTTGCATTAAATGGCGTGATATCCCAAGTTAAACATGACTAATTAATTACGAAGCGCGAAATAAATAAAGCCATATTTTTAGTGAATATTGCTGTGGTTTGCTTTGGGCTTTCTTTGTGGGGTTTTACCATGCTAATTCCGTCGAAATTAAGCCGTCCGGTACGGCTACAAAATACGGTGGTACGCGAACGGCTATTAACCAAACTAGCGTCAGCCGGTAATTACCGGCTGGTATTAGTGAATGGGCCAGCGGGCTATGGTAAAACGACGCTGCTGGCGCAATGGGCAGAGGAAAATGCCAATTTAGGTTGGTTCTCTCTTGATGAAAGCGATAATCAGCCAGAGCGTTTTGCGAGTTACCTGATTGCCGCTTTGCAGCAGGCAACAGGTGGGCACTGCCACAAAAGCGAAGCGATGAGTCAAAAGCATCAGTACGCTACGCTTTCTGCATTATTTGCACAGCTCTTTATTGAGCTTTCTGATTGGCATTCCCCACTGTGCTTAGTCATCGATGATTATCATTTGATTACCAATGCACAAATCCATGAAGCGATGCGTTTTTTCCTGCGCCATCAGCCGGACAATCTCACGGTGATGCTGCTTTCACGTACCCTGCCGCCGCTGGGCATTGCTAACCTCCGCGTACGTGAACAGTTGTTGGAAGTGGGTACCAAACAGCTTGCCTTTAACCATCAAGAAGCCTCTCAATTTTTCAATCATCGTTTGAAATCGCCTCTGCCTGATATTGAAAGTCATCAACTGTGTGATGAAGTTGAGGGCTGGCCGACGGCGCTTCAGCTGATTGCACTCTCTGTGCGCCAGTCAACGACTACGGCACAAGAGTCTGCGCGCCGTCTTGCTAAGATTAATGCCAGCCATCTTTCTGACTATTTGGTTGATGAGGTGCTCGATCGGGTTGATGCCAGTACACGTAACTTTTTGTTGCGTTGCTCAGTGCTGCGCTCGATGAATGACGCTTTGCTGGTGCGGCTCACCGGTGAAGATAACGGTCAGCAACAGTTGGAAGAGCTGGAGCGACAAGGTTTATTTATTCATCGCATGGATGCCGACGGGGAGTGGTTCTGTTTTCACCCCTTGTTTGCCAACTTCTTGCGGCAGCGTTGCCAATGGGAATTGGCCGCTGATTTACCCGACCTGCATCGTCGTGCTGCTCAAGGCTGGCTGGATCAAGGATTTCCCGCTGAGGCTATTCATCATGCGTTAGCGGCCGGAGATGTCGACATGCTGCGCGATGTTTTATTGCAGCATGCATGGGAGCTGTTCCATCAAAGTGAACTCTCGTTGCTGGAAGAGTGCTTAAATGCACTTCCTTATGAAAAACTGATCCAGAATCCGCGTTTGGCGTTGCTACAGGCGTGGCTGGCGCAGAGCCAACATCGCTACAGCGAGGTGAATACTTTGCTGGAACGTGCCGAACATGAAATGAATGTGCAGAATATTGTCATTGATGCCGCTATGTTGGCCGAGTTTGATGCGTTGCGGGCGCAGGTGGCAATCAATGATGGACTTCCTGACGAGGCAGAAAAGCTCGCCGTTGAGGCTCTGAAACATTTACCGATCAGCAGCTATTATAGCCGCATTGTCACCAGCTCCGTGATTGGCGAAGTGCACCACTGCAAAGGGGATTTATCCCGCGCCTTGCCGATGATGCAGCAAACCGAGCAGGTGGCTCGCCGTCATCAGGCTTACCACTACGCGCTGTGGGCGATGCTGCAACAGAGCGAAATCCTGATAGCGCAAGGCTTCCTACAGGCCGCCTATGAGACACAGGAAAAAGCCTTCGAGCTCATCAATGAGCAGCATTTAGAACAACTGCCAATGCATGAGTTTTTGCTGAGGATTCGCTCGCAGGTTCTATGGTCGTGGATGCGCTTGGATGAAGCCGAAGAGGCCGCCCGTAAAGGCTTAGCCGTGCTCGCTAACTATGAGCCTCAGCAACAGTTACAGTGTTTGGCGATGCTGGCGAAGTGCTCATTAGCGCGTGGCGATCTGGATAACGCCAATCAGTATTTGCGCCGCTGTGAGAACCTGCTGCAATCCGGGCATTATCATCGTGATTGGCAAACTAACGCCGATAAGCCTCGGGTGATAGCTTGGCAAATGACGGGCGATCGCGCCGCTGCTACACAGTGGTTGATGCAGGCCGAGAAACCCTCCCGCGCTGATAACCACTTCCTGCAAGGGCAATGGCGTAATATTGCTCGAGTACAGATTTTATTAGGGCGCTATGAGGAAGCCGAAGTGGTGTTGGACGAGCTAAATGAAGAGGCTCGTCGGCTGCGTTTGGTTAGCGATCTCAACCGCAATTTATTGTTATGTAATTTGCTGTATTGGAATACCGATCGCAAAAGCGAGGCGCTACGTGTACTGATTGAAGCGCTGAATTTAGCTAACCGCACGGGTTTTGTGAGCCACTTTGTGATTGAAGGGGAGGCGATGGCTCAGCAGTTGCGCCAGCTATTGCAGCTCAACACGTTACCAGAGCTAGATCAGCATCGTGCACAGCGTATTTTGCGTGATATTAACCAGCATCATCGCCATAAATTCGCTCATTTCGACGAAAGCTTTGTCGAGCGATTGTTAAACCATCCGCAAGTGCCGGAGCTGATCCGCACCAGCCCGCTAACCCAACGCGAGTGGCAGGTACTTGGACTTATCTACTCCGGCTACAGTAATGAGCAAATTGCTAGTGAACTGGACGTCGCGGCAACCACTATCAAAACTCACATCCGCAATCTGTACCAAAAACTCGGTGTGGCACATCGCCAAGAAGCGGTGCAACAGGCGCAGAATATTATGAAGATGATGGGGTATGGGGTGTAAGTGTTAAGGCGGATCTCTAATGTTATAAACGTGAAGGGTTTCGTACGCCTATTAGCATTTATGTATCCATGACACCGCTGGCGTAGGCGTCCGACGAGAGGTTACCAGCGCGTAACCTCTCGACTCTCGCGCTTTTTACCGCGTCGCTTGGCCGACCGGTCTCGGAGCGCACATCCTGTACGCCCTCGACCTACCGCCATCTTCCCTGATGGCGGTTCTATCATGCATTTCATCCAACACGAAAAGACAAATCAATATTGGTTTGTCTTTTAAACGTTTAAGTGTTGGTAGGGAGAGCCGGCACGACAGGG
>NZ_KV824217.1:0-72548 GCF_001816025.1 Hafnia sp. HMSC23F03 | reverse complement strand
TTTGCTGACCGGCGAACGAAACATTTCACCGCAGTCTCATAAGAGACAGGCATACAGAATCCTTCACCGCAATGACATAAACAAACCCGCTGCACCCACTCTTACAATAACGCTGCCAGCCGGTTCAAATCCGACTGAATGGCTCCCGCAGTCACATCTCGCCCCGCTCCTGGGCCGCGAATAACCAGTGGGTTATCGCGATACCAGCGGCTTTCAATGGCAAACACGTTATCACACGGTAACAGCGCTGCCAGTGGATGCTCTGGACGTACTGCTTCTACGCCAACGCGTGCTTTACCGTTAGCATCAAAGCGTGCCACATAGCGCAATACTAAACCTAGCTCGTTAGCCGCTTCTAAGCGCTGGATCATCTGCTCGTTCAAGTCCTCGCCGTTCTCGAAGAAGTGATCGATAGAACCGCTTTCACAACCGGCGGGTACCAGTGATTCCACGCGAACCTGATTAGGCTCGATATCGTAGCCCGCTTCACGCGCCAGAATCACTAGCTTGCGCATAACGTCTTGGCCAGAGAGATCGACGCGTGGATCGGGTTCGGTGAGTCCTTGCTGCCATGCTTGGTCTACTAAATCGGTAAATGGCACAGTGCCATCAAACTGGAGGAAGAGCCAAGACAGGGTACCGGAGAAAATTCCGCTGATGGACAAAATGGAGTCACCGCTGTCGCGTAGATCGCGCACCGTATAGTTTACCGGTAATCCCGCGCCGACGGTTGCGTTATACAGCCAGTGACGACCCGTTTTTTCAAACGCATCTCGGATCTGGCGATATTCATCACTGCCTGATGCACCCGCTAATTTATTGGCGCTGATAACGTGGAAGCCATAGCTGGCAAAATCACGATACTGCTGCGCCAGCGATTCACTGGCCGTAACATCTAACACCACTAAATCGTCGTAAGGATGGGCACGCATCCACAGGAACAGACTTTCTTCATCCATTTCCTGCGCTTCATCATCGAAGAATGCCAATGCACGGCTGGCATCTAATCCTTCATAATTGAGCAAACTTCGGCTGCTATCGACCACGCCTGCCAGTACAAATTCAAATCCGCTACGAGCCGAAATATTTTCCTGCTCACGGGCAAACAGCTCTAACCAGCGGGAGCCGATATTGCCTTTGCCCATTAACACCAGCCCGACGCGCTTTTCAGCACGGAACAGGCTGGTATGCAGCCCTTGAATCAACGCTTCGGTTGGGCCACGTCGTAATACGGCTACCAAGCTGATACTGTCTTCCGACTGGCAGAAGAATTCGATTGGTTGATCTTTTAGCTGCTGATAGAAACGGTGGCTGTGCAGTGGATTCTTGCATACGCCTGCGCCGACTAACGCAACCAGAGCCAAACCTTCGCGCAGCTGCAATAGCCCCGGCACGCCAGACTCTTCTAGCAGTTTCAGTGCGCTGCCAACCACCTCTGCGGTATAACACAGCTGAATCATATGACGGTCGCGATGTACGCCAGTGGCTAACGGTCGCAGCTGTGAACGCTTCAGCACACGATCAACTTCTTGACGTACGTTTTCAAAATCATGGCTTTGCGGAACGTTGAGTTCAATCAGGCAAACTTCATCATGGCTGGTGACAATTTTGGCACCAGTGCCTGAAGCTAAAACGCGCTCTATGCGCGTCGAGCCCTGCTCTGGCTGGTAGCTACAACGCAGCTGCAGATCGATATCGCTAGCGGAAACTGGCTGTAAAGTACGCGCATGCAGCACCGGCGCGGCTAAACGTGCCAGTTCACTGGCTTCATCTAAGCGCAGCAGCGGCAGCAGACAAGCATCTTTAACCTTACGTGGGTCGGCGCTGTACACACCGGCTACGTCACTCCAGATCGTGACACGGGAAACGCCGGCCAGTGAGCCGATTTGGGTTGCAGAGTAGTCGGAACCGTTACGCCCCAACAGTACGGTTTCTCCTGCATCGTTGCGGCTGATAAAACCGGTGGCAACCAAACGCTTATTGGGATGCTGCGCCAACAGCTGCTGTAACAGAGGATAAGAGCGGCCTTCGTCCACCTGCGGCTGAGCGGAGCGCTCGGCACGGAGGAAATCGCGTGCATCAAGCCATTCTGACTCCATGCCTTTGACGTTCAGTAGCGCAGACATCAGACGTGCCGACCAGATCTCACCGTGTCCGACCACTTCAGCGTAGGTTGCATCGCACATAGGTTCATCGAGCAATGTGGCCAAACGCTCCAGATCTGAAGTAAAACGCGCAACCAGAGGCTCGGCCAGTTCGGCAGGCAGCAAGCCCGTGATCAATTCCGACTGATAGCGGCGCAGCGCCTGCTGTACCTGATGAGCAGAGATCCGGTCAGTTTGGCTCAGCCTCAACCAGCTAATGAGCTGGTTGGTCGTGCTACCTGCGGCGGAAACGACCATCATATCGCCAGGGAAGCTGTACTCCGCCATGATCCCCGCGACGCGCAGATAACATTTCACATCGGCTAAACTACTGCCGCCAAACTTATGCAGTTGGCGTCCTACCGCCTGCCCAGCTACCGGTTGTGCGCTCATTCTTTACCTCTTAAAGCCAGCCTAATATGCAGCGTCATCTCTTGAAAAACAGCACGTTAGCGTTGGCTGTTAGCTTTCTGGAACGCCTGTTCCAGATCGGAAATTAAATCATCGCTATCTTCGATGCCCACAGAAACACGTAGCAGGCTTTCTGAAATACCTGCGGCTTTACGGGCTTCTGGAGCCATACCTGCGTGAGTCATAGTGCCTGCGTGGGAAATCAGACTTTCCACGCCGCCTAAAGATTCTGCCAGTGTAAACAGTTGCAGTGCATTTAGGAATCGCCGGAGCAGGGCTTCATCGCCATCCAGTTCAAAACTTAACATGGCTCCAAAACCAGACTGCTGGCGGCAGGCAATTTCATGGCCTTGGTTTTCTGGTAATGATGGGTGATAAAGTTTTTTAACCAGCGGCTGCTGCTTGAGGAAATCAACGATTTTCAGCGCATTTTGCTGCTGTAGCTGAATTCGTGGGTTTAGGGTACGCAAGCCGCGCAGCAGTAAATAACTGTCGAATGCACCACCGGTGACCCCAATATTATTCGCCCACCACGCCAGCTCGGTGACGTGTTCTGGTGATTTGGCGATCACGGTTCCCGCCACCACATCAGAATGGCCGTTCAAATATTTTGTGCAGGAGTGCAACACCAAATCCGCGCCTAGTTTCAGAGGTTGCTGTAGCGCAGGGCTCAAGAAGGTGTTATCCACCACGGTTAATGCGCCCGCTGCTTTTGCCGCCGAGCAGATTGCGGCGATATCAACCACGCGCAGCAGTGGATTACTGGGTGTTTCAATCAGCACCAGCTTAGGTTTTTGTTCTAACGCTGCGGCGAGCGCCTGTGCATCACCCTGATCGACAAACAGCACGTTATACGCACCGCGCTTGGCGAGGCTATCAAACAGACGATAGCTGCCGCCGTAGCAGTCGTGCGGCGCAACCAGAAGATCGCCCGGTTTGAGGAATACGGTACACACCAGATGAATAGCAGACATGCCGGAGCTCGTCATGACTGCGCCAGCGCCCCCCTCAAGCTCAGCCAAAGCACGCTGAACTACATCACGCGTAGGATTTCCACGGCGAGAATAGTCATGTGCGCGTGGCTCATTGAAATCGGTAAAGTTGTAGGTGCTGGATAAATGGATCGGTGGAACCACGCAACCATACTGTTCGTCATCGTTCAAACCGCTGCGCACTGCAAGTGTTGCCTGCTTATAAGTCACGTTGTTCTCTCCGCGCTGGGTGATGTGTAGGGTGAAAGTGGAATAAAGATTAATCGCTTCGAATATAGACGTCAATACTTCTAGACATCTAAACTTCTTTGCGTATAGATTGAGCCTTGAGGAAATAACCGCTAAAATTATGTCAGTTTGAAGTGCGCTGAGGTCACAGAATAGTGACATAAACTGATAAATCAGACACTTTGTGAGCATAAATCGTGAGAATCGGACATAATTAGCCGTTTCTCAAAATAACTAAGTCTAACGAAGGTATCCCCATGGCTGCTGAATGGAATGGCGAATACATCAGCCCTTATGCTGAGCACGGCAAAAAAAGCGAGCAGGTGAAAAAGATCACTGTATCTATTCCGCTGAAAGTGCTGAAAATTTTAACCGACGAGCGTACTCGCCGTCAGGTTAACAACTTACGTCATGCAACCAACAGTGAATTGCTGTGTGAAGCTTTTTTGCATGCATTCACTGGTCAGCCACTGCCTAACGATGCGGACCTGCGTAAAGAACGTAGCGATGAAATTCCTGAAGCAGCGAAATTGCTGATGCGTGAGATGGGTATCGACCCAGATACTTGGGAATATTAATTTCCTCTGGTGCCAAAATAAAAACCACGCTTTGTAGCGTGGTTTTTTTTGTCGAGTAGAACCGAGTTTTAACCCCCTGTGACGGGGGAGAAGACAGGTAACGAATGCCGTTTAAGCGATGATAGGAGCATGCACTTCAGGACGCACACCCAGTGTATGGCAAATGGCGTAGCTCATCTCAGCGCGGTTTAGCGTATAAAAGTGGAAGTCTTTCACGCCTTCACGGCTGAGGATTTTCACCATATCCATCGCGATATTAGCCCCGACCATTTTGCGGGTTTCTGCGTCGTCATCTAGACCTTCAAACATGCTGGTCATCCAGTGAGGAACGCGCACGTTCGTCATGGTGGCAAAACGCTGTAGCTGCTTGAAGTTGGATACTGGCAAAATTCCTGGCACGATTTCAACGTCAATGCCCGTTGCCACGCAACGGTCGCGAAAACGTAGATAGCTTTCAACGTCGAAGAAAAATTGGGTAATTGCGCGATTGGCACCGGCATCTATTTTGCGTTTCAGGTTGATTAGATCGGCCTGCGGGCTTTTCGCTTCTGGATGCACTTCTGGGTAGGCTGCTACCGAGATGTCAAAATCCCCGACCTCTTTCAGTAAAGAAACCAGATCGCAGGCATACATATCCGGTTTGCCGCCACCGGCTGGCAAATCGCCACGCAGGGCAACGATATGACGAATACCGTTATTCCAGTAGTCCTGAGCAATGGTGCGCAGCTCGTCACGCGTGGCGTCTACGCAGGTAAGATGCGGCGCAGCTTCAAGCCCGGTGCGCTCTTTGATGCCTTTAATAATGCTATGGGTACGGTCACGTTCACCAGAATTTGCGCCGTAGGTTACAGAGACAAACTTGGGTTTCAGGCTGCTTAAACGATCGATGGACTGCCAGAGAGTATCTTCCATTTCGCTAGTGCGCGGCGGGAAGAACTCAAATGACACATTAATTTGTCCGTGCAGTTCTGCCAGACTTTGGTTCAACGCCTCGCGCTGATTTGCGTGAAAGAAACTCATACCCCGTCTTCCTCTTGTTGACCTGTTCGCGCGTAGCCGCACTTTTTATTATCGTTTTCATTAAGCGTCTATACGTTTAGACGTCTAAACATGAAATTGCCGTAAGTTGGTCACTGAGTCAACAGTTAAATGAATTTCTCGCATGATGAATGTTCAGTGGGAGGTGAAATTAATTCATGTGCGCGCGCAGCGGCGGCCAGTGGTACACACGGGTTACCATGTGCTCGTGAATAGTTTCGCCCACCCATCGACGATATGTCAGTCCGCGGGCGAAATCTTTTCACTTAAGCTTAGAGTATTAGGCTAACGTGCCTACAATGCTTAGATCGCTGTCATCTGGTACCTCGTTATATGACAGCACCTGTAATCCTGAGGCAAATAGGCGTGCGTAACGCGAGAGGATTGGACGCAATTGCGGTGCAACCAACAGAATCGGGGCATAGCCTTGCGCCTTCATCTGCTCGTGGATCATTGGCATGGTATTTTGTAGTTGAGACAAAATATTTGGATCTACAGGGAAGCTATCTAATGCTACTTTTCCTGCCTGCTGCGATTGGTTCAGCGCGCTAAGCAGAAGATTTTCCAATTCATTATCAATGGTATATACCGACAGCGAGCTTTTATCGCCGTTTACACTGTTAATAATGGCGCGGCGCAGAGCGTAACGCACATCGGCCGTTAAGAGTATCGGGTCTTTGGTTACCGCAGCGCTTTCAAGCAGCGTTGACGCGATGGTAACGATATCTTTTAGGGAAACCTGTTCAGTCAGCAACTGACGATAAATTCGCAGCAGTTGGCTGAAGTTAAGCGCACCAGCGAGATCTTCTGCCAGTTTTGGCGCTTGCAAACCAAGACGGGCATGCAAATGCGTTATATCGTCATAGTTGAACAGTTCGGGTAGATAGTGGCGCGCTACTTTGTTGACGTGTGTCGCCACCACGCTGGCACAGTCAACCACCTGATAACCCAGATTCAGCGCCTTGGCTTTTTGCTCCGGCATGATCCAGATGATCGCCATGCCGTAGGCAGGATCGGTGTCTAATACGCCGTCGATTTCGCCATACAACTCAGCGCCCGGAATCGCCATCAGCTTATCGGAATGAACCTCACCAGTGGCGACTTTTATTCCATTGATGTGAATCGCATATTGCGCTGGTTTTAAGCGGAAATTTTCACGGATCCGGATCTCGGGCAACAGTACGCCGCAGGTTTCAGAAATGACCTGACGCACGCCTCGAATACGTTGGGAAAGCGGACTGCCTTTCGCGGAGTCAACTAGAGTGACCAGTTTGTATCCCAGATTTAAGCCGATAGGCTCAATGAGCGGAATGCTATCCCAGCTTACAACCGGTGTGCTGTCTTTGGATATGGCGTTGCTGATTGCTTCCATATCGGTTACTGGTTCGGCCTTCTGGACTTTTTTACCCTGCTTCCAAGCGGCAAATAGCAAGAGGCCAGTAAAGCTCAGGAAGGCGATATGCGGCATTCCCGGCACTACGGCTAAAATAAACATGACGAACGCGGCGGTGTAAAGCACGGCCGGTTTGGCTAGCAGCTGGGTTTTGATTTCGTCGCTAACGTCTTCACCATCGCTGACACGAGTCACGATAATAGCGGCAGCGGTTGCCAGCAGCAGAGAAGGGATCTGACCAACCAAGCCGTCACCGATGGTCAGCAGGACATATTGCTGGAATGCTTGGCTAGCATCTAAATCATACTTAAAAATACCAATACAGATACCGCCGATCACGTTGATTATCAGGATCATTATCCCAGCAACGGCATCACCGCGGACAAACTTCGAGGCACCATCCATCGCACCATAAAAGTCGGCTTCGTTGGCGACGTCTTTACGTCGCGCTCTTGCCTGTTCCTGATTGATCAATCCCGCGTTAAGGTCAGCGTCGATAGCCATCTGTTTACCTGGTAGGGCATCCAGCGTAAATCGGGCAGAGACCTCGGATATACGTTCCGCGCCTTTTGTCACCACGACGAAGTTGATGATCATCAAAATGACAAAAACCACAAAGCCAACAACGAAGTTACCGCCGATCACCACCTGTCCAAAGGCTTCAATAACCTTACCAGCGGCGCCAACGCCTTCGTGCCCGTGGAGTAATACGACGCGAGTTGAGGCTACGTTCAACGTCAGGCGCATCAGCGTGGTGATCAGCAAAATTGTCGGGAAAACGGCGAAATCGAGCGGTCGCTTACTGTTAACCGCAACCAACAATACGATGACCGCCAACACGATGTTGAAGGTAAACAGAATATCCAGCACCAGCGGAGACAGAGGTAGAATAACCATTGCCAGTACGCACAGTAGCAGGATCGGGACGCCAACATTCCCCTGTCTTAATGTTGTAAAAGCCAGCTTTAACTTACTGTTTGCCATGCGTCTTTAGCACCTCTTTCGGGATCTCAATTTGCGTATTCAAACGGGGTTTAAATTCAGTTTGTCCTGAGCGCCAGGATTTAATTTGCATCACATAGGTCAATACGTGAGCGATAGCGCGAAATAGTTGGGCCGGTATTTGCTGATTAACTCGGGTTGTGTGATATACCGCGCGTGCCAGCGGAGGGAACTCCACCACTTCAATATTGTTGGTCATTGCCACCTCACGGATATACAGCGCGATATCGTCTATGCCTTTTGCCACGATAAATGGCGCTTGCGCTTTATCTGGGTCATATTTCAACGCCACCGCGTAATGTGTTGGGTTAGTTAAAATCACATCTGCGGTAGGAACGGTCTGGTTGATCTGCCCCATTGCCATTTGGCGCTGTAGCTGACGGATTCGGCCTTTGACCTGCGGATTACCATCGTTGTTCTTGTACTCTTCTTTGACTTCCTGTTTCGTCATGCGCATTTTTTTTGTGAACATGAATTTGCTGAGCGGCACGTCGATAAAAGCAAAGATCACGATGATGGCAACGAAATAGCTAATCACGTGATGCAAAATTTCAAATCCAGCGATAATGGCCTGACGCAGATACAGGGTTTGTAACTGCAGCAGTGGCGTCAGCGAGTCATGGACCATCATGTATAGCGTGATTAGTAGCACGATACATTTCGCCAGCATTTTGCCTACGTCAACGTAATGGCTGGCAGAGAACATGCGTTTTACGCCGCTGATCGGGTTAATCTTTTTAAAATCGGGTATGAGCTTACTGGGCGTGAAAACCCAGCCGCCGGGCACCATACTTGCCACGATACAGGCAACGGGAATTGGGATCAGCGTGGCAATGAATTTCAGCAATATGAAAACATTACGCAGTAAAAACTGCTCAATGACGCTATCGTCATTCAGTTTGCCGCCCATCACGCTGACCGACATAAAGGATTCGCCGATCAGATGGCGATAGTAAGGAAAAAACATCGTCATGGTGATAAACGACGCAAGCAGGCCAGTCGCCATCGTCATATCTTTGGAGCGTGGAATATCCCCTTTACCACGGGCTTTACGCAGCTTGCCTGAGGTGGGTTTTTCGCTTTTTTCACCAGAACTGGCTGACATCAGTTCACTCTCATATTGTCGAGCCGAGCTAAGATCTCATTGGTTAGATTGAGATAGTGGTCGGGTACATTAGTGATAATCAGCGTCATACACAGCAGGCCAAACAGCATACTGATAGGAAAACCGAGCGAAAATAGATTAAGCGTTGGCGATACGCGATTTAGCAAGCCAAACCCCCCCTGCACAATCAGCATGACAAAGGTGGTCGGCAACGCGATAAGCGTGGCGGAAGACATAATCCAACCGAGGCTCAGCGCCAGCGTACGCAGAGAGAAATCATTGATTGCTTGACCAATTGGCCAATAGATAAAGCCTTTATACAGAATGGTCATAAACAGCAGATGCCCATCCATAGTGAAAAACAGCAAGGCGCAGAAGATAAAGATGATCTGGGAAATCACCGTGGTAGATGAACCGCTACTAGGGTCGTTCATCATTGCCATCCCCAGTCCCATATTCATCGACAGAATATGCCCAGCAGTTTGTAGCGCAACAAATACCAGCTGTAGCGTAGCGCCGAACAGAAATCCCCATAGAATTTGTTCGCCCATAAGGATCACGCTGCGCATCGACATCAGTTCGGTTAGCACTACATTGTTAGGCAACATTGGCGTGATCAGAATGGAAAGCACTAGCGCGGTACCAATCTTGATACGGCGTGAAAAAGATTTCTGGTCGAATATTGGGCAGAAATGCAGAAAAGATAAAATACGAACCAAGGGCAACCAAAGTGCCATCAGAGGCGTAATTAATGACTGAATATCAATGCCCATGGCGATTTATCCAACCAGCGCGGCAGCTTGATGGAAGATGTTGATAGTAAAATCTGAAAGCTGGGTGAGCATCCATTTCCCACCAAAAATGAGCACCAGTAGCGTCATCACTAAACGAGGCAAAAAGCTGAGTGTTTGTTCATTAATTTGCGTCGTTGCCTGAAAAATACTGACGCATAGGCCAACCAGAAGGCTGGGGATAATGGCGACCACGGAAATTAGCAGCACTAATCGAATGCCGCTGGCCATGATGTCACCAGCGATGTCCATCGTCATCATCGCTATAATCCCTGCACGCTTGAGGTCAGGGTGCCAACGATAAGTGTCCAACCGTCGCACAGCACGAAGAGCATTAGCTTGAACGGTAGAGAGACAATCAACGGTGACAGCATCATCATACCCATTGCCATCAAGATACTGGCGACAATCAGGTCAATGACCAGAAAGGGAATATAAATCATAAAGCCAATTTGGAATGCGGTTTTCAGCTCACTGAGAATATAAGCTGGCGTCACAATGGTGAGATCTTGCTCTTCTGCTTTACCGCTCACCTGTGCAATGCCCATCATCTGCGCCATGGCTTTCTGACTGGTTTGCGCCAGCATGTATTTTTTCAGCGGAGCTTCGGCTTTCACCAATGCTTCTTTCATCGTGATCTGATCGCTTTGGTATGGCACTACGGCGTCGTTATAAACCGTGGTCCAAACGGGGCGCATCACCAACAAGGTTAGTGCCAGCGCAATCCCGGTCAGGATTTTGTTAGGGGGGCTTTGTTGCAACCCTAACGCCTGACGCAAGATCGCCAGCACGATAATAAAGCGGGTGAAACAGGTCATCATGAGAACCATGATTGGCAATAGGCCAAGCAGGGTCATCAAGATCAGAATTTCAATTTTAACGTTGTAATCCTGTCCACCACCGTTATCTGCGGTGCTAAATAGAGTCACATCCCCGTTGGCAGCCAGCAGTAGCGGAGAGAATAGTAATCCGAGGGTAAGCAGTAGTGTCAAACCACCGGAGCGGATCATGCGGCTCATCGCGCAAGTTCGCCTAAATCTTTGCTGTTGAATTCGATAATGCGCAGGCCATATTTGTCATTCAGCACTACGACTTCTGCTTTACCGAACAGTATGCCGTTAACTTTGATATCTAGAGGTTCACCGGCTAATTTATCGAGTTCAATGACCGAGTCATTATTGACGGTCATCAGCTCAGCCAAAGAGATCTCTACCGAAGCGACTTCCAACGTCAATGTGACCGGAATGCGGCTAAAGAGCGACATTTTGCGCATTTTATCCAACGGACTCTCGCTGGCGGAGTTCTGCTGTAAATCGTAACGAATGTTGTTTTCTCGAGTCTGGTTTTCTGCGCTTTCTGACTTTGGCGCTTCAGACAGAGTAAAATCGTCGAAGTTAAGTTCCTGCGCCAGATCGGTTTGTTGATCACTCATAGTTCATCTCGGTGGTTTTATCGTTGAATTCAGACAAGAACAATTTGCCGCGGTCTTCAGCTACCACGGCGGTAAACATTTGTTCTTTACCGATAAAGATAGGAAGTTGCTCATTAAGCGAAATAGGAATGATATCGCCAGCTTCAATATTTAATAATTGAGAAACAGTAATATTTAAACTTGCCAAGCGACCGTTAAGTCTTAATGGCAGACTATAAAACATACGTTCGATTTGTGCGGGCGTTATATTTTCTCGTTGTAGGGTTTCTTCTGCTGGCCCACGTAAGGTTGCCAACATGCGGTCCACATGCTGGTTATCCAATAGAATAGAGAACCCGCCATTGTCATAACCTTCTAACCAGAAGGTGGCGCAGTAAGACCATTGACTCACAACCGTTGAGTAGTCGCTCTTAATCTCTAATGGCTCACCAAATATTTCTTGGTTCATAATTAAGTTAGTGAGTTCTTGAGCCAGCTTGGTTTTTAATCGCTCTTCAGTTTTGGTCGTGGGTTGCCCTACATCAGGAGAAAGTTGGGTATTCTCTTTGCACAAACCATAGTAGTCATGAAGAATATCTAGCAACAGAATTCGGTCGATATCAAATGCGATATTGCCATGTTGAGTTGAAAACAACTGAGCGTTTTTGTAAGTGCAATCCATTTGAAATGTCATTTCTTTTAAAGATACATTTACACGATACTTTTTCAAAAAGTAAATGCTCAGTTTGGCATCTAAGATGTCAAAGCAGTCATTCATAATCTTGGGCAGCTTATGATAAGGACGACCCAGTTTATTCACTTCAAGCTTAACCAAGTCAGGATGCTGATTTCTGTTATATATTCTGATTCTGTTTGCTGAAGGTTGCATGTCTATTCCAAGTGTTACGCTATTTTGGCTCTCGGTGTCTTACGCTAACTAACCTTAAATGGTGTTTGCCAAAAGTTTGTAAAAAAATTCATTTGTCACTTAAGTTATGATTTCAGTGAGTCGTACTGTTTATTTATAGGAACCAACTTGGCTTCAACTTGTTCTCGACAATCTTCATAACAAATTCCTTTTTCACGGGAATAGGATTAAACCTTCATTCCTCTTTTCATACAAGACTGTTTGCCTTATTAATCTATTATTTTATTTAGATTAATATCGATTAATAACTTTGTATCACTATGAATTAAAAGAATTTATTTTTTAATACTCATTAAAAACAAGACAATGCTTAATGTGTCTATATACTCGCAATTATTAGATCGTAACGTAAGTAAATTAGTCACTATGTTTACTTTTTTTCGGCATAATCGACATATTGTAAACATGTTTTTTAATTGTTAATTAGCATGAGTTTTTATGATGTCATTAAGTATTCTTGTGCGGGTTATATTTAAGATTGTCATTTCTGGGAAAGAGGATGAGATCTGTTATCAATAAGATCGCAGGAAACATTAGTACAGTAACAAAATACCTACGAATATATATGTAGGCCACTCGATTTATAGAGGCTGTAACGCACCATGAATATTATTGTCGATCACCAATCTCACAATGAGAACGGATTTATTGCTAATGCGCCATCCAGTGTTAGCGTGTTTTCATTAGCCCGTCGTGTGGCCAACTTTAATGTTTCTGTTCTCATTACAGGTGAGACAGGTACGGGGAAGGAGTGTGTGGCGAAATATATTCACCATCACGCGTTAGGCGATAACTCTCCTTATATTGGTGTTAACTGTGCAGCCATTCCAGAAAGCATGCTAGAAGCCATTTTATTTGGGTATGAGAAAGGTGCATTTACGGGGGCGGTAACCAGTGTTCCTGGTAAATTTGAGCAGGCTAACGGTGGTACCTTATTGCTTGATGAAATTGGTGATATGCCACTGCCTTTACAGGCTAAATTACTGCGAGTTTTGCAGGAGCAGGAAGTAGAGCGTTTAGGAAGTCATAAAAAAATTCCTCTAGATATTCGCTTAATTGCTTCAACGAATAAAGATTTACATGTAGAGATTGCTGAGGGCCGTTTTAGACAAGACCTCTTTTATCGTTTGTCCGTTGTGCCGATTCATATTTCGCCCTTGCGTGAACGTACCCAAGATATTATTCCTTTAGCGTTACGCTTCATTCAAAAATATCGAGCATTCCACGCAGGTAAAACTCAACTGACCGAAGAGGCTCGTCAGGCGCTACTACAATACAAATGGCCTGGTAACGTGCGTGAATTAGAAAATGTGATTCAGCGAGGGCTTATTCTCAGTAATAACGGTGTCATTAAAGCGAGTGATTTTGGTCTCACTGCCACGTCTATACCCTCAGCACCAGCAATGCCGGCATTACCTGCCTATGACGAAAATGCGCCTGTATCTGCCAGCGAAGCCGCAGTGCCTGCTATGCGCAACGTAAAACTGCATGGGCGTATGGCGGAGTTTCAGTACATCGTCGATCTGCTTAAACGCCATAAAGGCAATAAATCTAAAACCGCAGAATTTTTAGGTATTACTCCGCGTGCGCTGCGCTATCGATTGGCATCAATGCGCGACGAAGGCATTGATGTGGAATGTTATTCCTAGGGGGAATCCTCTCTCGAAGCTAATGCTCCGTGGTGAGTTCCCGCGAATTACGCCGCGCTTTACCTAAAAATAGGCTTAAGTGGCCCGTTAAGGAAATATGAGATGGATAAGATTGAAGGTTTAGGTATTCCGGCATCGCAAATGCAAATGATGCAGCGGATGCAGCAAACTGCGGCGATAGCGTCAGGTATGACGATTACACCGGCGAACAGTGCGCTGTTTTCCTCTGCGACACAGTCAGTGTCATTTGGTAAAGCGATGAATAATGCCATCAACCATGTCGATCAGATGCAGCATGTGGCCAGTGCCAAGCAAACGGCGATCGATATGGGACAAAGTGACGATTTAACCGGCGCAATGCTGGAAAGTCAGAAAGCCAGCGTGGCCTTTTCTGCCATGGTGCAGGTGCGCAATAAGCTCACCACGGCGCTGGACGAAGTTATGAATATCGCCCTCTAAAGGTTAGTCAGTGTTAAACAAAATTAAAGCCAGAATCCCGGCCTTACCGCAGGGCATTAATAAAAATATGTTGATGATAGGTGCTGCAGCCGTTGTGCTGACCGGCGCCATTGTCATTTCTTTATGGCGCAGTAATCAGGGTTATGTCGCGCTGTTTGGTTCTCAGGAAAATGTCCCTGTCTCACAGGTCGTTGAGGTATTGGGTGCGGAAAATATCGCCTATCGGGTTAACCCAGATAACGGTCAGCTTCTGATTGATGAAGGCAAGTTGCCTAAAGCGCGTATGGCTTTGGCCGCTAGAGGGATCACCGCGATGATGCCTAGTGGCTATGAGCTGATGGATAAAGAGGAGATGCTCGGTAGCAGTCAGTTTATCCAGAATGTCCGTTATAAGCGTAGTTTGGAAGGTGAGCTGGCGCAGACCATCATGGGACTCGATCCTGTTGAGCATGCGCGCGTACATCTGGGGCTAATGGAATCCAGCTCGTTTGTGTTGAGTAATAAACCCGATAGCAGTGCCTCCGTGGCGGTGCGGTTACGCTATGGTAAAACGCTAAATGACCAACAGGTTGGTGCGATAGTACAACTCGTCGCGGGCAGTATTCCTGGTATGAAAGTGGCAAACGTGCGCGTAGTCGATCAAAACGGCACATTGCTGTCTGAGGGCTTCCAAGCTGGGAATACCAGCATTGCAGGTATTCGTCAGGGTAACGATGTCGTTAATCGCCTCAAAGTTGATACGGAAAAGAACATTGCCAATTTGCTGAGCTCGATTGTAGGTACTTCCAACTATCGCATCAGCGTGGTGCCACAGGTGGACATGAGCAGCGTTGAAGAGACGCAGGAGCGCCTCGGCGGCGATCCGCGCATCAGCAATGAAAATATGAATCAGGAAAATACCACCAATGAATTGGCGATGGGCGTACCGGGCTCATTGAGCAATCGTCCGGTTCCTCCGGCTCCGGCGGCAGGCACTGCTCCCACAGAGAACAATAATCAGCAGGCACTCTCAACGCGCAATCAGGCGCAGCGTACGTATGCTTACGACCGAGATATTCGCCATATCCGTCATCCGGGTTACAAGTTGGAAAAAATGACGGTTGCCATTGTGCTGAATAAGGCGGCTCCTGCATTGGCCGAGTGGACGCCCGCTCAGGTTACCAATCTTACTAAATTGATTGAAGATGCCGCAGGGATCAGCCGCGATCGTGGGGATTCGCTAACGCTCGACATGATGGCGTTCACCGCACCAAACGATCTTGATCTGCCGGTGATGACCTGGTGGCAGGATCCGGCGATTCAGCGCTGGGGTGAGATGGGCGGTATGGGCTTTCTTGCCTTGTTAGCCGTGCTGTTTGGTATTCGTCCGATAGCTCGTCGATTGGGTCAGCAACGTGAGCCGATCACCGTTGATGCCATTGCCGATGAAACGCCAGACAGCAAGTTGCTGGAAAACGAAATGGTGACCACGGATGAAGGGCTAACTCAAGGGCTACCAAATGCCATCGCCTTCCAAGAAGACAACAATTTGCCGCCGCAAAGCTCCGGACTGGAGATCAAGGTGGAATATATGCAAATGCTGGCTCAGAGCGAAACCGAGCGAGTGGCTGAAGTATTGAAACAATGGATTAACAGTAATGAGCGTGATAGCACAAAACAATCATAGTAGAACCATCGCCAACGGTGAGCGCAGCCGATTGGAACAGGCAGCTATTTTGATGCTGAGTATTGGTGAAGCCGCTGCGGCGACGGTGATGCAAAAGCTTAGTCGTGAAGAGGTCATTCGCATCAGCGAAACTATGGCGCGCATGCATGGGGTGAAAGTGGCTCAGGCGCGTCAGGCCATGAATAATTTCTTCCAAGATTATCAAGAGCAAAGCGGTATCAATGGTGCATCACGCACTTATTTGCAGGGAATCTTGGAAAAGTCGCTCGGCGGGGAAATTGCGCGCAGCGTTATCAACGGCATTTATGGCGATGAGATCCGCTATCGTATGGCTCGCCTACAGTGGGTGGATATACCACAGTTGGCAGCGTTGATTGAGCAAGAGCACTTACAGTTACAGGCTGTTTTCTTGGCCTTCCTGCCCCCTGAAGTGGCCGCAGGTATTCTGACTTATCTGCCGGAAGAGCGTCAGGACGAAGTCGTTTATCGCATTGCCAAATTGGATGACGTTAATCGCGACGTGATCGATGAGCTCGATCGTCTGATTGAACGCGGCGTGGCAGTGCTATCTGAACACGGTTCTAAAGTCACCGGCATTAAGCATGCGGCCAACATAATGAACCGTATCCCTACTAATCAGCAGATTTTATTGGATCAACTGCGTGAGCGTGACGAAGACGTTGTGGATGAGCTGAAAGATGAAATGTACGAATTCTTCATCCTCAGTCGCCAGAACACCGCCACGCTGCAGCGTTTGATGGATGAAATTCCGATTGAAGATTGGGCCGTGGCACTGAAAGGTACCGAAACGGTGTTACGCCAGTCGATTTTCAACGTTATGCCTAAACGCCAGGTTCAATTACTGCAAAGTACCACCGCTCGTCTTGGGCCGGTTCCGGTTAGCCGTATCGAGCAGGTGCGCAAAGAGATCATGAGCTCTGTGCGTTCGTTAGCTGAAGAGGGCGAAATTCAGGTGCAGCTATTTGCTGAACAGACCGTGGAATAATCGCGATGTATAAAGAAAATCAAAAATCAGTATTTGCTTCGCTGAATAGTCGTCGTGTGGCTACCTCGGGTCAAACAATTCCACGCCAGCATAAATTTCCGCCCCTGCGTAAAAGCTGGCAAAAGACCAATAGCATGATGAGTGAAAGTGGTGAACCGGCATTGTCACTCGATCCGGCAGAGTATCAAAAACAACTGATGGATGGTTTTCAGGATGGTTTAAACCGCGGTTTTGCTCAGGGTATTGAGGAAGGCAAAGAGGAAGGTTATCAGGAAGGCGTAAGTCTAGGCTTTGAAGAGGGCATGCGTAAAGGTCTTGCTGAGGGAAAGCAGGCTGGCAAGCAGCAGTTTCTAGAGGCCGCAGAACCCATCGATACTTTGGCTAGACAGCTACAATGCTATCTCGAAAGCTATGAATTACGCCGCCGTGAAGAGTTATTACAACTGGTTGAAAAGGTCACTCGCCAGGTCATTCGCTGCGAGCTAACGTTGCAACCAACCCAGATGCTAGCGCTGGTGGAAGAGGCTCTCAGTAGCCTGCCGCAGATCCCAGATCAGATTAAAGTGTATCTAAACGCCGAAGAGTTCCGCCGTATTAGCGAGGCCGAACCGGATAAAGCCCGTGAATGGGGGCTGTGTGCTGACGCTGAAATGGCGCCGGGCGAATGCCGCGTAGTGACGGATACGACAGAGATGGACATTGGCTGTCAGCACCGCCTCGATCAGTGTATGGACGTGCTGCAAAGTAGTTTGCTGCCTGATGCGACCGATGAGCAAGCGGCATGATAAACACTGATTTTGAGCAAGCGCTTAAATCCATTGAAAACATTAATCTGGCACGGGTCGCTGGGCGTCTGGTTCGTGTCAACGGCATTTTGCTTGAGTGTGTTGGGTGTCGTTTAGCGATAGGGCAGCTCTGCCGCGTGGAAAGCACCGAACACGATTTAATGGATGCGCAGGTGGTGGGCTTTGACCGTGATGTCACCTATCTGATGCCGTTCAAACATCCGGCGGGGCTGATCGCGGGGGCGCGCGTATTCCCAACTGAAAAAGACGACGGTGTGCTGATTGGCGACCAGTGGCTAGGGCGTGTGGTCAACGGATTAGGCGAACCGCTTGATTCCAAAGGTAAGCTCGGCGGCGATACTCTATTACCACCTCAGATTGCACAAATTCATCCTCTAACGCGCCGTCCGGTGGAAGAGCCGCTGGATGTCGGCGTGCGAGCGATCAACGGATTGCTGACGATTGGTAAAGGTCAACGTGTTGGTCTGATGGCGGGCAGTGGCGTGGGTAAAAGCGTGCTGCTTGGCATGATCACGCGCTACACCCAAGCGGAAGTCGTGGTGGTGGGATTAATCGGTGAGCGTGGCCGAGAAGTCAAAGAGTTCATTGATAATTCGCTCGGCGCAGAGGGGATGGCAAAGTCCGTTATCGTCGCAGCGCCAGCGGACGAATCGCCGCTGATGCGAATTAAAGCGACTGAACTGTGCCATTCCATTGCCAGCTACTACCGCGACAAAGGCAAAGACGTGCTGTTGCTGGTGGATTCGCTGACTCGTTATGCGATGGCACAGCGTGAGATTGCACTGTCATTAGGCGAGCCTCCCGCCACCAAAGGTTATCCACCATCAGCATTTGGCATTATTCCTAAGCTGGTGGAAACCGCAGGTAACAGTACGGGTAACGGCACCATGACCGCTATTTATACCGTATTGGCGGAAGGTGATGACCAGCAGGATCCTATCGTCGACTGCGCTCGCGCGGTTCTTGATGGTCACATTGTGTTATCGCGCCATTTGGCTGAAGCCGGGCATTATCCCGCTATTGATATTGGTCAGTCGATCAGTCGCTGTATGAGTCAGGTCACACAGCGCGAGCATCAGCGTGCTGCGCGAACGCTGAAACAGCTATATGCCGAATATATGAGCATTAAACCGCTGATCCCTCTGGGGGGATATGTTGTTGGCGCAGACTCCACGGCAGATCGGGCGGTAAAACTCTCTCCGGCGATACACAGCTTCTTACAGCAAGAAGTCGCTGATGCGGCGTTGCTCGACGGCACCATCAGCGATCTGTGCCTTTTGGCGCGGGCTTGATATCGGTATGACTAGTGGATTATCCCAATGAGCAAAATTATTACGACGTTGGAACAGCTGCGTCAGCTGCGTAATCGCGCGGTGCAAGACATCAGCGGTCGGCTCTCCTCACAGAAACAACTTTGCCAGCGCTATGAGCGCAATATTGCGGCGCTCACCGAGCTTTCTGCGGGCGTACAGCCAGTGGGAGGTTGCTCGGCGTTGTTGATGAACAACCAGTCTGGCTACAAGAAAAATATTCAACGTGTCATCGAATGGCAAAAACAGGAACAGGCATTAGCTGATATTCAGGCCAAGCAGTTACAGGCTGAATTAATTCATGAAGCTCGTCGTGAGAAAAGTGTGGAGTTGGTGTTGGAACAGCGTCGTGATTTAGCCACGCGCGAACGTGAGCGGCAGGCGCAGAAAGTCACTGACGGTATCTCCGCTCAATGTTGGTTGCGTCGTCAGGCCGCAATACGCTAACCCACGTCAATGGAATATGATTGTGAATAAAAGCCCAAAAAACACCTCAGCTAATCTGATGAGCACGCTGATTCAGCGGCAAAGCGGTGGACGAGTCGAAGGGAAAAAGCCTTTCGTTAGCGTAGTGTGCCCCAGCTTCAACCGCCGTGAGTTTTTGCCCTATCTGCTTTACATCTATCAGTATCAGGATTATCCCGCCGACCGCCGCGAGTTGATTATTCTGGATGATTCAGCACACAGCAGCCAAGATTTAGTCGATATGCTGGTGGATAGCAGTGTAGAAAACGTGCGCTATATCCACAGTGAGCATAGTTTGATGCTGGGCGAAAAGCGCAACATGCTAAACGACCTCGCTGTTGGGGAATATATCGTCTGTTTCGACGACGATGACTACTATTCGCCGCAAAAAATCTCGTATCAAGTGGGCGAGTTACAACGAAATAATGCGCTATTTTCTGGCTCTGATCAGATCTACGTCTGGTATAGCCATTTGAATAAAATTTATCGCACACATCCCTTTGGAACCAATCACGCGCTAAACGGCACTTTTGCATACCATAAAAACTTTCTAAAAAAGCATCGCTATGAGCACGAAGCCATGCTGGCCGAAGAACAGGGGTTTCTTAATAATTTTACGGCCCCTGTGTTACAGATTGATCCATTGCGCGCCATTTTGTGCGTGTCCCACAGTGCTAATACCTATGACAAAGACTTCATTATGGCCAGCTGCGAGCCGGTTGAGCTGACTTTGGAAGATTTTGTGAAGGATGCCAACTTGCTGGCGCACTATCGACGTTTAAGCCATACCCCTTCAACCAAGCCTGTTTACTGGGAATGTTTTGAGAAAATTGTCGTGCTGTTCGATTCCGCTTTAGAAGAAGTATTGATCGCGCAGTGTCAGGCATTGGTTGCTTTTGGCATACCGGCCGAACGGCTGGTTTGCTTGCCGAAACGGGCGGGTTCATCTCGTGAAATTGCTGAGTTAGAGACACATTGTGCGCTGCTAGAACAAGCCCAGCAGGAAGGCTGGGGTAACGTACTGATATTGGATGCTGCTATCCAGTTTGTAAAAAAAGAAAACACCGTGGCGAATGTGAACGGCTTGCTTCAGGCCTTGCCAAATATTGAATGGAACGTGTTGTTACTCGGCGCGAAGCATTTTGATATGCAGATGATGGAAAGCTTGCCTTCTGTGGGGCGCGTTCGTGATGCGCTATGTGGCTGTGCGTATGCGGTTAACGGCACTTATTACCCCCTGCTACTGGCTCACTACCGCGAATGTTTAGCCGCGTTGCAACAGGGTACAGAACCCAAAGCTGGACGTATGGATATGCGCTGGAAAGAGCTGATGCAACAACATTGTTGGCTGGCGTTTCATCCCAGCTTTGCTTATCTGAACCGTGATTGGGATTACCTGCAGGATAAAGAGATCGACTGCACCCATTGGTTCTTTAGAAAACCTAAATGAAGAACGGTGCCGTCGGCATTGTTTGGGAGAAGATTTAAATGCAACTGATTGAGAGTTATCAGCCTGAGTACGTCGCTCGTTTTTCCGCTCGTGATGAGTCTTGCGGTTGCCCTGCATGTAAAACCGCGCAGGGGGAGTTTCCGATGGTGACCCAACGTTTCCTGAATCAGGAGCGTGAAAGCTTGCTACTGGGCTGCGAAAGTGCCTTACGTGAGACACTGTTTAACCCAGACGCTTTTATCTTGCATCCGTCACAGGCGCAGGCAATGGCTGAAGAAGCGCTAAGTCCGTGGCTTGAGCAGATGAATCAGCAGTGTATTAACTTGGCGATCCATCCAAAGATGGATTTATCATGCAGCTTGTATGCCATAGGCGTGTTGATAAGCAAAGCGCAGGCGCTATCCGATCAGGGTGATAAGTCGTGTGAACAGATTGCATCAATGGGTGAGCAACTGACGCTGTTGGCCGAGCAAAACGTATTACAACAACAGCTGGGCATGCTGCCACCGATTGTTGAAAGCCGTCTAGAGGCGCTGCAAGGCATGGGGGCAATGCGTTTGAATCTTAATCTGCCGTTAGCCCAAAAAATGTCGATGATGTTGAAACTGAGTGAGTTAGCCATTATGCAGCCCGCACGTTTAGCCGAACGATTACAGCAACTGGACGCTGCGTGGCAAACCCAGACGCTGTTTGTTCAGCATCCGTATATTCTGCGTAATGTGCTGTTGTACTGCCTGTATCACTCGGTGTTCCCAGGCTCCTCCACCAATAATTACGGTGAATCTTTCTTAGCTCTCGCTCGCCACTTCTTCCGCCTGAAAATGTTATGTGCAATGTGGCTGACTGATAACGCTGAACTTACCGAAGGCAATATCGTGACGTTGTTCAGTGCCTATTTTGCTTGGCATCAGAATGAGGCTATACCGTCAAATGCGGATCATACCGCGGATTACAGCTTATTGACGGGACTGGCGTTGCTCTGATCGTTTTCCATCCTCTGGCTAATTGCTTCGTTTGTGGTTCAGAGGATGCTTTTTATTTAAGATTTTTTGGTTAACCAGAGAGCCTGTTATATGCGTTCCGTGTCGACTATACACGTTTGGGATTTAGAACCCATCATCCAGCCGCAAGGTTATGTCTCGTTTCCATTGGCAAACCGAGAGATCATCTTTGAACTGAATAACGCTCATGAGCGTATGTATGCAGCTAAGTGCTTATTAAAGGTACGTCATCCACAGTCCGATGTAGATAACTTGCTATTTGAACGCTTTATTCAACCGGAAGATCATATATTGGATGCTGGCGCAAATATTGGTTATACCGCGCTGACTTTTTTGGCGTTGGGGGCAAAGAAAGTCGTGGCATTGGAGCCGGTACCGTATCTATTCGACAGGCTAAGCACGCTGGCTGGCAACGATCTGATTACGGTAGAAAAAGCAGTTTCTGCAGAGGACGGTCAAGCTGAAATTATGCTCTCCCAAAGTCATAATCAAGGCTCGAGTATTAAACCCGAGCTGGTGGAAATATTTCCAGAGGTTTACGGCACAGAACTCAAAAAAATGCAGATTAATACCACAACAATTGACCGTTTAGTGGAGGAGCATGGTCGATTTGATGTGTGGAAATTGGATATTGAAGGTGCAGAAATAGACGCATTGCGTGGTGCTATCAGTACGCTAAAATTGTGCCCTCCTCGGATTATCTTTGCTGAATTGTATGCTGATGCTCTCGTCGGCTTTTACCAATTAGTGAGTGCGACACATCCTCATGTATATCGCGCACTCATTGATATACAAAGCTACCAGCTACACCTGTGTGACCCTACGCTGCAAAATGTAGACGGTTTTTATCAAACCAGTCCGATGTATGTTTTTTCTCAGCAAGAGATTGTTTTCTAATACAGAAAACTAACAAGATCTCCCCGGTAATGGTGTGGGGCATACCATTGTCGGGGAAATTATCGAGCTAAAAATGCCTGCGCAGTTTTGCGATTAATGATTGAGTTGCCAAAGAAGTGAACGTCAGAAAACAGATAATGATGGATATATTTTTTCAGCCGTGAGGCATTAAAATGTTTATAGAAACACTCACCCAGTATTTCAACTTTCTTGTCATACAGCATCGCTTCTAATCCCACCGTTGAGTTAATGGTAATAACGCTTTCAGCTTGCTGGATGAGCTCATTAGTACTTTCTAGGGTTAAATAAAAACCTAACTCAGTACGTAATCTTTCAATATGTTTTATTTCGTCTTCTGACATTTCAGCAGGATGTATCTTTACCGCAAGCATACAGCCTGATTCAGTTGCGCGTTTTACGGCATGGGCAATGGCATCTTGATTTTTATGCTTGGCATACATCCAAAGCTGAGCGTCATTGGAAACTTGTAATGGTAGGAAAATGAAGGCTTTTCCTGAATCTAACACCGTCTGATGCGATATATGTGCGATAAGTGAAGAAAGTGGGTTTCCCTGCGCCTGTGGAAGTGTTTTACGTTTTTCCTCGACGTATTTTTTCATCCAGCGATGATGCTTTACGGGATCAACATCGGGATAGCTATCGAGTAATTCAGGCCGAGAAGCGAGCCTTGAACTCGCGTTGGTTCCTTGTGGATCGATAAAAACCTTCCCAGGTAAATTAGCCAGCTCGATAAAGCGAGTCTCAATTTGAAGAATATAGCTAGCAGTCGCCGCTGCTTTTGAGTAAAGGCCGCATCCGCTACACATAATGAGTTTGGTAATATTGAGTTCTTTTATGACATAGGAGAAATACATTAGGGTAGAAAAATAACACCGCCAGCACGATTCGTAGTCAACGCCGCCTATCAGGTGTTCAAAAGACTGGGTTATATCCCGATGAATTCTTTTGAATAACGCAGGTTTGCTTTGCGCTATATTTTCTGGCTCAGGGGCACTGGCATTATCGGGGATTCGATATAATTGGCAACTTGGCGCTCTTTGGGCGATAAAATTAAATGCCTCATCATCACGTACAAAGAAAACGATTTTTCGCCTCTCACTTTCACTTAACCCTGCCGTAATACGAGCAAAAAAATTGGCATAGCCCAAGCCTTCGATCACAAAACCCTTCATGAAGTCGTCCAAATGGTTTGACTGTCTAGCATGATAATCCTACAGCAGATTTAGATAAGTATTTTAAGGTCTGTCGAGGCTCACCCTGCCTGATACAAATACGCTTCCGGTTGGTCGGCGTTGAGCAGATTGTTCAGAATGTCTTGCTGCATGTGCAGCATAATACCGTTGCGTTCGTTGATATCTTTGCAGCGCTTTGCTTGCTGTTCCAAATCTAACCAAAGCGCATTTACCTTTGACTGGTGCTGTTCTGGTAGACGAGCGAACAAATCGGCAATTCCTTTGCGCCCACCGGTGACACCCAGTGACTGCAAAATTTGGTGACGTTTTTGCGCACTTTCCGTTAAGCGTTGGTAGTGGGCAACCAGCTTTTCATTTAGCGTGGAGAGGTCGGCTGCGTTGTGTGCGACGATCAAGGTGCGCTGTTGCTCTAGCAGAGCGATAAGCTCAATGTAGATTTTGCGATCGCTGACGATATCTTGGATTAGCGTATTAACCTTTTGCGCAGGCGTAGTCATAGTCCTTTTTACCCTTTGTAATATTTCTCTATGGCGAGCGTGAGTTCGTCCAGATTGATGTCAATTTTTCCGGCGCTGATGGCATCTTTCATCGCGGTTACGCGTGCCATATCCACTTCCGGCATCGCAGCAAGTTGTGATTGCGCTTCACCCAATACCGGATCAACCGGAGCAGCAGCCTGAGTACGTAGCGGGGTCGTAGATTCCGCACTGACACTTTGGGTATTTGCGGCGTTGTTTACGGCCTGAGTCAGGTTGTACTGGCTTGGGGTTACTTTCATTGCATCTCTCCGAAACGGGTATCCCGTGGGTCATTTTGTTTGGCTGCGCAAGTTTAACCGCTAGTCCTATCGATTCGTGATATTGGCTAGAAGCGGAAGTCTTCCTTCCATACCGAACTATAGCGACCCGCAAACAGCAAAACTTAATTATCTAAGTCGAAACTTTATTGCCCCGGTGCATAAAGCATGCGTACCACGCCCATGTTATCGACGACGGCGCTCACGACTCGTTGGCTACTCTCGTTTTTTACTTTGATCATGTCGCCCTTACGACCCTTTTTCATCGCTTCTCCCATTGTGCGCGCTTCGATACCGTCTTGTTCGGCAATCATCATGACGCGTTGGCCGCGTTCAACCATGATCGGCTGCTCGAGCTGAGCAGGGCTAATTGGCTGTAAATCACGAATGCGCCGTTTGACCGTCAAACCGACAACCTCATCAGGATTGGTGATAACGCCAGCGCGACTGCTGGAGATATTGCGTTTTTTTAGCTCAATGTCGGAGGGGGAAATCACGGTGCCGCGTTCGAGGGTATTTTTAGCCACGATCACCGGCAAATAGATGTCAGGCTTGACGGTGACGTCAACTTCCCAACCGTTGGCATCTTCACAGCGGATATCGTAACGCAGACGGCTAAGGTCACGTTTATCGCCGGTCGGCAACGCTGCCTGCAATGGCTGGCTACATACGCGATAACGACTGACCTCTGAAGGAATAAATACGTTCATTTTGGCGTTGAAGTCCTTCCAGTTTTTGCGCTTGGCTTCTCGGTTGATATCGGCTGTCGCAACGTCTACCGCAAGGGCATAGATCTGCTTACGCGCACTGGAAGTGCTGGGTTTGGAATTGGCTTTCATCGCCCAGCCAGTGGCGAGCGGAAGGGTGCATAACCCAAGGATCAGTAAGGCTTTACCGAGGGTATTTTGCGGAAGGAAGAGATTTTTCCTAGCGCCGCTAATTAGAGGTTTAATTTGTTTATTAATCATATCGTTATAACTCTGGCATGGTAATTGCTATATCAGAAGTGGACAGCAGCAAATGGCAGAGAAACAACGTCTTACAACGATACGATCAGAGGAAGTTTTAGTGGGCTTAAGTTTTGACAGAGCGTTAGGTGTTCATCCACAGGCGGTACAGCTTCGACTTTCCCGAGCAGAGCTGTTATCGGCGAACTTAGCTAACGTCGATACCCCAAACTTTCAGGCTAAAGATATTGATTTTGCCGCTGAGATGCAACGTTCGAGTTTGAACTTTTCGACTAGCAATGCAGCAGAGCTGAAATATCGCGTGCCTTATCAGCCCGCTAGTGATGGCAATACGGTTGCCCTCGATGTCGAGCAGGCTGAGTTCTCGAAAAACGCACTGGATTACCAAACCAGCTTAGCGTTTTTAAACATGAAGTTTGTGGGCCTTAAAAAGGCAATTGACGGTAAGTAACTGATTTAGGTAGCAATGGACAATGGCATTTACGGATATTTATCGCGTCTCAGGTTCGGCGATGACGGCGCAAACCGTTCGGCTGAACACGATCGCCAGTAATCTGGCGAACGCTGAATCGCCTGCGGACAACGAAGGGGCCGTGTATAAAGCTCGCCGCCCAGTATTTGCTGCGGTGTATCAAAACAGTGAGCTGATGGACAACCGAGCGTTGGCCGGAGCGCGTGTGCAAATTATGGACGTGGTTGAAACGGGGAGTGCGGTACAGCGTTATGAACCGAATCATCCGATGGCCAATGAGCAGGGTTACGTTTTCTATCCTGACGTCAACGTGGTGGAAGAAATGGCAGACATGATGTCGGCAACCCGCAGCTTTGAAACCAACGTCGAAGTTCTTAACAGTGTGAAAAGTATGCAGCAGAGTCTACTGAGACTTGGAGAGGCCTAAGCATGAATGTAAATGATGCACAAAGCTATGCGGATACCTCGAGCTATAACCGCCGCGTAGCCGATAACGATAACAGCGCAGCCAGTATGAATAATCTGTTTATGACGTTGTTGGTGGCTCAGATCCAGAATCAGGATCCGTTAAACCCAACCGATGGCACCGAGTATGTCAGCCAGTTGGCACAGCTTTCTCAGGTGCAGTCGATGGAGTCCATGTCCGCGCTGATGCAAAACAATGCGGTGCTGATGTCAAACCTGCAGACCCTGTCTACCGGCAATCTGGTCGGACAAAAGGTGATGGTGCAAACCGACAAAGTTCAAACCGATGGAAGCACTGTGATCGACGGCCGTTTATCGCTGGAACATGCTGCGGGAGTGGTCACGGTCTACGTCAAAGACTCAGCCGGTACAGAGCACAAGATTGAACTAGGCAAGCAGGAAGCAGGTCAGGTCGATTTCAAAATTGATCCGAAAGAACTGGGCTTGGCTGAAGGGAAATACACGCTGAGTGTGGTGACTGACACCGGCGAAGAATCGGTTCCCATTGAGGTTGGCGGTGTGGTGAACAACGTGCGTATTCCACTCGATGGCAGTGCCACCATGCTTAATATCGCCGGTTTGGGTGAGGTGCCTTACAACTATATCAGCCAGTTTGGCGCAAATAGCCCATCGTCTACTCCCGACACTCGCAAAGCGTAATTTTCGAAACGGAACTTTTTCGGACACTAACCTATTTTGGAGCAGGAAAGATTCTATGAGTTTTAGTATCGCAACGACTGGCTTGAATGCCATTACTCAGCAGCTCAGTGCAATCAGTAACAACATCGCTAACTCCGGCACTGTGGGGTTTAAATCTGGTCGCGCCGAGTTTTCTGCGTTGTATGCACAGTCTCAACCGTTGGGTGTGGGCGTAAGCGGCGTGACCCAAAGTATTACCCGTGGTGGCAACATTACAGCTTCTGCGAGCGCGTTGGATTTGGCCATTTCAGGTAACGGTTTCTTCGTGGTTCGCGATAGCGCGGGCACAGAGGCATATACCCGAGCGGGTTATTTTGGCACTGACAGCAACGGGAACCTGATCAATAACCTAGGGATGAACCTGCAAGGCTATCCGGTTGATGCTAACGGCGTACTGCAAGTGGGGAACGTCGGTAATTTGTCTATCAGCAGTGGCGCCATTCCAGCGAAGGCGACGGGCTCACTGGACTTTACCGCGAATCTGGATGCTAACGCGGAAGTTCCGAAAACCACAACGTTCGATCCCAAAGACAGCACTTCTTATAACAATACCTATACCACACAGGTTTATGACTCTCTAGGCCGCGAGCACACGCTGTCTCAGTACTTTGTTAAAACCGGTGAAAACACTTGGACAAGCTACTACTACATGGATGATGTCGCGATGACCAGTCCGGCAAGCCAAGAAATCACGTTTAACGAACAAGGCGTACTGTCAAAGCCAAATGGTTCTATCGACCTAAATCTGGATATTCCAGGTGCACAGCCATTGAAAATAGAAATGAGCTACGCAGGCACCAGCCAGTATGGTTCTGATTTCTCCGTGACCAAAAATCAGGGTGATGGCTATGCTTCCGGTGAAAAAACCGGTCAGCAAATCGATGAGGAGGGTTTTGTGTATGCCACCTTCTCGAATGGTGAACGTATGTTGCAAGGGCAGTTGGTTTTGGCGAACTTCGCCAATCCTAACGGCTTAGCTTCACAGGATGGCACCACATGGGCGCAAACTTCGGCTTCAGGCACGCCTCTGACTGGCGCTCCGGGTTCTGGCCTATTAGGTTCTATTAAATCTGGTGCGCTAGAAGAGTCTAACGTTGATTTGACCTCTGAACTGGTTGGCTTGATGACCGCGCAGCGTAACTATCAGGCAAATACCAAAGTGATCAGCACCAATGACAGCATGATGTCGGCACTGTTCCAGGCGGTCTAATGGATCACTTAATTTATACCGCCGTCAGTGGGGCTAATCGCAGCCTGTCTCAACAGCAGATCCACTCTAACAATCTGGCGAACGTGAATACCAGTGGGTTTCGCGGCGACTTAGAAAGCGCTATGTCACAACAGGTGTTAGGTTCGGGCTATGACTCGCGCTATCTGGTGCAGCAGCAGAACAGCAGTGTTGATATGACGCCGGGCGCGGTAAGAGATACCGGACGTGAGTTGGATATCGCTATTAAAGGCGATGGCTTGATCGCGGTGCGTAGCGGTGGACGTGAGGTTTACACCCGTAACGGTCAGATGGACGTAAGCCCCGATGGAGATCTCACCATCAACGGTCGCCCTGTGATTGGCGAAACCGGTCCGGTTATTTTACCTCCGTTTTCCGATCTTTCTATCGGCGATGACGGCACCATCACCATCGTTCCGCAAGACGGCGATGTCAATGCCGCTATGGATGTCGACCGTATCAAACTGGTTGATATTCCTGCCGATCAGCTCTCTAAGAACGCTGATGGTTTGCTGATTAGCGCGGCTCAGAATAACCCGCGTAGCGATGCCGTTGAGATTGCAGCAGGACACCTGGAAAGCAGCAATATTTCGGCTATCAGCGAAATGGTTTCCAGCATTGCGTTAAACCGTCAATTTGAAGCCCAAATCAAGATGATGAAGGCGGCTGAAGATTTGGCAACGGCTGGAAATCGCCTCATCCGTGGCAGCTAATTTTATCCACTCACTCTACTCCGACGCTGTCTTTATAGGGCGGTATCGAAGTGGATGTTTGATCATCTTTTGGGTTTTAAAGGAAATACTTCTTTTAAGGGAAAGCTATGAATCCAGCGTTATGGATTAGTAAAACCGGACTTGCGGCGCAAGACGCAAAAATGAGCGCTATCTCTAATAACTTAGCGAACGTGAATACCACTGGTTTTAAACGCGATCGCGTCATGTTTGATGATTTGTTTTATCAAACACAGCGCGCGCCGGGTGCGCAACTCGATCAGAACAACGTGGCCCCAACCGGTATTCAGTACGGTACCGGTGTGAAGATTGTCGGAACGCAAAAAGAGTTCTCCGTCGGCAGTATGCAAATCACCAAGCAGCAGATGGATGTGGCAATCACGGGTCAAGGTTTCTTTCAGGTCGAAACGCCCGATGGCGACATTGCCTATACCCGCGCAGGCAATTTACAGGTTAACGCCGACGGCGTTGTAACCAATGCTGCAGGCTTACCGCTGGTGCCCGCTATCGAATTGCCTGCGAATACGAAAGAACTTTCTATTGCCAAAGACGGCACGGTTTCCGCCACCGTTGGGGGCGAAACCGATCCGGTTGAGCTTGGGCAAATTACGCTGGTGAACTTTGTTAATCCGGCTGGTTTAGAGGCCATGGGGGGCAATCTCTATCGTGAAACGGCGGCGAGTGGTGAGGCCGTCGAAGGGGTCCCTGGCGAAGATGCATTGGGTCAGTTGGAGCAAGGAACATTAGAGGGTTCAAACGTGCAAGTCGTTGAAGAGATGGTCGATATGATCACCGTTCAACGCGCTTACGAAATGAACGCGAAAATGGTTTCGGCTGCGGATGATATGTTGAAGTTTGTCACTCAGTCGCTGTAACGGCGTCAGATTGAAAGAGTAAAGCGAAGAACGTTATGAAAAAGCAGATGTTGATGTGTGTCCTGTTGATGGCGCTAGCGGGCTGTGAAAGTCCAGCGCTGCTGGTACACAAGGATGATGCGGCTTATGCGCCGCCAGAGGATACATTGCAGCAGCCTGTTGCAGTTCAGGGGGGCGGGCTATACAACGCCGGCTACAACTGGTCTCTGACTCAGGATCGCCGCGCCTATCGGGTGGGGGATATTCTGACGGTACGACTTGATGAGTCTACGCAGTCCAGCAAACAGGCTCGCACCAACTTCGGCAAGAAGAATGACGCGTCTATCGCTGCACCGGAAGCCTTTGGTCACTCAGTAGAAAAGCTGAGTGGTGCTATTGGCGCAGATCGTTCCTTTAACGGTAATGCCTCTTCCGCCCAGCAAAATATGCTGCGTGGTTCTATCACCGTGGCAGTTCACAAAGTATTGGCAAACGGCGTCTTGGTGGTGCGCGGTGAGAAATGGCTGACGCTGAATCAGGGCGATGAGTATATGCGAGTGACGGGGCTGGTGCGTACCGATGATATTGAGCGTGATAACACTATCTCCTCGCAGCGAATTGCCAATGCGCGCATCTCATATGCAGGTCGCGGAGCGTTGAGTGATTCCAACGCTGCGGGTTGGCTAACACGGATCTTTAACCATCCGCTGTTCCCTATTTAACTCAGGAGATGTTCAACATGTGCAGATTCCTTACGCTGGTTGTCACTCTTGTATGGAGTGCTATTTCTATGGCACAGCCTTTAGGCTCGTTGGTCGATGTGCAAGGCGTGCGTGGCAACCAGCTCATTGGTTACAGTCTGGTGGTGGGTTTAGACGGTACTGGTGATAAAAATCAGGTGAAGTTCACCAGCCAATCGGTCACCAATATGCTGCGCCAGTTTGGTGTGCAGCTTCCGGCCAAGATAGATCCGAAGGTAAAAAACGTGGCTGCGGTCGCCATTAGCGCTACGCTGCCGCCGATGTATGCCCGTGGGCAGTCCATTGATATCACGGTTTCCTCGATTGGAGACGCGAAAAGCCTGCGCGGGGGCACTTTGTTGCTGACCCAACTGCGTGGCGCCGATGGTGAAGTTTATGCTTTGGCGCAGGGCAACGTTGTCGTGGGTGGGTTCAAAGCCGAAGGTGATAGCGGTTCAAGTATCACTATGAATACCCCAACTGTGGGACGCGTGCCGAACGGTGCCTCTATTGAACGTGAAATTCCCAGCGATTTTCAAGTGAGTAATTTGGTGACGCTAAATCTGAAGCGTCCCAGTTTTAAAACGGCTAATAACGTTGCCGTAGCGCTCAATCAGGCGTTTGGTGCCAATACTGCCACGGCGCAAAGCGCCACCAACGTAGTCGTGCGTGCGCCGCAAGATGCAGGTGCTCGCGTGGCCTTTATGTCGATGTTGGAAGAGGTGCAGATTAACGCGGGTAAACAGCCACCGCGCGTGGTGTTCAATGCTAGAACTGGAACCGTTGTTATCGGTGATGGTGTCGTAGTGCGCGCGGCTGCGGTTTCTCACGGCAATCTGACCGTGAGTATTCGTGAGAGCCGTAATGTCAGCCAGCCAAATGCCTTCAGCAATGGTAATACGGTAACCACGCCACAGAGCGATATCGACGTGCAGCGCGGTCAAGGCCAGATGGTCACCGTTGCGGCAGGAACAAGCCTGCGCAGTATTGTTAATACCATCAACAGCTTGGGGGCGGCACCTGACGACACCATGGCAATCTTACAGGCATTACACGAAGCCGGCGCGTTAGACGCTGAACTCGTGGTTATTTAAGGATAAACGCCATGATTGATGCAGTTAATCGCCAAAGCACTGTGTTACCCGGAGATTTCACTGGCACGCTGAAGGCTCAGAATCTAGAGCAGGCCGCCGAACAGTTTGAGGCGATGTTTTTGCGTTCCATGATGCAGCAGATGCGTAAGGCGTCAGATGCGCTGGCGGCGGATAATGATCCGTTCAACAGTAAACAGCAGCGCATGATGCGTGACTTTTACGATGACAAGCTGGCCTCGCAGTTGGCCTCGCAGCGTAGCAGCGGCATTGCCAATATGTTGATTAGCCAGCTTGACCCTCAGGTTCAGGGGATGGAACGTTCGCTTAAGTTTCAGAAGGGGAATGTCGCTTTTGATAATCAAGAGACACAACCACCAGTAGAGCTTTCTACTCCCGTTATCCCCGTAATTAGCCGTGGACAGGAATCATCATGAGCTTAATCAGTAACGCTTTTAGCGGCATGCAGGCCGCACAAGCGGGTATGAATACGACCGGCATGAACATCAATAATCTGCTGACGCCGGGCTATAGCCGTCAGGGTATAATTCAAAGCGCTATTGGGCCAATGGGGGCAGTGGGTCTGTCTGCTGGGAATGGGGTTCAGGTAGATAGTATTCGACGTATCTCCGATCAATATTTGATCAGCCAAGTTTGGAGCACCAACAGTAAGGCTAATTACTACGATGCTGGCCAGAAATATCTCGGTGCGTTGGAGTCGGTGGTCGGTACGGACAGCACGAGCCTTGGCAACGGTATTGATAAGTTTTTCGCTTCACTAAGCGAATTGACGACTCAGCCAGATTCCCCCGCGCTGCGCCAGCAACTGATTAATGAAGCACAGTCCCTTTCGACGCGTTTTAATAACGTTAACAATTTTATTAATAGCCAAAAAACGTCCATTAGTAGCCAGCGCAATTCTACGGTCGAGAGCATCAATACATTGAGCTCAAACATTGCGGGCTATAACCAAAAGATAGCTGAGTTGGAGTCAACCGGTGGTAACACTAGCGTACTGCGCGATCAGCGTGATGAGTTAGTGAAGCAGATGAGCGGCATGGTTGATGTGAAGGTCACGGAAGATAGTAAAGGCAACTACATCGTTGCGCTTCCAAGTGGACAGCCGTTGGTTAATGGTCGCAGTTCGGGACAATTAGCCTCGACAACGCAGTCTGACGGTAGCCAAATGTTGACGCTGAAATATGCGGGATCGGAATTTACCTTGAACTCGTCAGTGGGGGGGCAGTTAGGCGCGTTGAATGATTATGAGCAGGGCTCCCTGAAAGAGATGCAGGAGTCGGTTCAGGGCATGGCTGAAGCGATTGCGACTATGTTTAATGACCAACTGGGCAAAGGTTTCGATCTCAATGGTCAGCCGGGTAAGCCGTTGTTTAATTTCGATCTTAATAATCCAGCTGGCATGCTGACTGTGACCGACATCAAACCGGATGAGTTGGCGCTCTCTGGCAAGGCTGATGAAACCGGTAATGGTGATAACTTGAATTTACTTATCGAGTTGAAAAACCAAAAAGTAGATATCGGTGGAATGGGCAACATGAGTATCAATGAAGGTGCCGCTGCCATTATTAGCACCATCGGTATTGCTAGCCGAGAGAATAAAACGGAAGCCGATGCGGCGATGTCCGTTTATGTCGAGGCACAAAACCAGCGAGATAACCTGAGCGCGGTCAATCAGGATGAAGAGGCGATGAATCTGCAGGTCTACATGAATGCCTACCAGTCAAACATGAAGGTGATTGCGACGGGTAATCAGATCTTCTCTGATTTATTAAATCTTCTTTGATTAAGGAATAAAAATGCGAGTCAGCAGCCTTTATAACTCTAATGCAATGCTTTATCAGATGGGGCAGAACGGCACCCGAATGAATAAACTGATGGAGCAATTGTCTACGTTGCAGCGTGTTAACGTCCCTTCTGACGACCCGATCGCCAGCAGTCGCCTAGTGCAAATCAACCGTGAACAGTCGGCAATCACCCAATATCAGAGCAATATTTCGCGACTCTCTGGCAACTTGTCGATGCAAGAATCACACGTGAAGGCGCTGGATAATCAGCTGACTTCTCTCAATGATAAACTGCTTGCCGCCGCCAACGAAACTCATAGCAGCGAGGATATGTCTGGCTTTGGCAAAGAGATCGGCTCCATGCTGGATTCTCTGGTCGCAACCATGAATTCGAAAAACGAAGACGGTCGCTACCTGTTTGCGGGCACCAAAACCGATCAAAAGCCGGTGATGTGGAATGAAACCGAGCAGCGCTATGAATATCAGGGCAACAACGGTACGCGTGAAACGACGGTGGCTAATGGCGTAAACATCACTGAAAACACCAATCTAAGCCACGCATTCTCCAGCAGTGGTGACGATTTGGATGTATTGAATCGTTTAAAAGCTATCAGCGAGAAAATGCAGGATCCCAGCATTCCGGTATCTGATTACTCCGATGAACTGAATGCCTTAATGGGCTCGGTGAAAGGTGCATCAGATAAAGTGTCGGCGATTTACACTGACCTCGGCGGACGCCAAAATCGTTTAACCATGCTTGATGATGCACATACCGATGTTAAAACCGCTAACGATCTGGTCGCAAAAGATTTGTCGGGGCTTGATATAGCCACTGCGACGATTAACTTGCAGCTTTACTCGAACTCAATGCAGATTTCGAATAAAGCGTACAGCATGATTAGTCAGCTCTCACTTTTTAGCATGATGTAACTGATATGCAAGTTGGCCTTAGTACTTCTTCGTTACAGACTTCAACCAGTTCCCCGCTGACGCGGGGAAGTATTGATGCACCACAGTCGGTTCGCAATCGCGGGGTCGCTGATACCACTGCGTTACCGGCCAGTTTTCCTGAATCGCCCCTGATTTCAGCGCGTCCACTGCGCTATAACGTTCAGCTCAATCAGCAGCTAACAGCGGTTCAGCAGGCAGATAGTTTTTTATCCCAAACCGAAAGCCAGTTATTGCAGCTACGCCATTCTGCGGCGCACGCTTCAGCGCGTCCGGATACCCTTCGTCAGCAGGCAAAAGGTTTGTTGAATCTATTGGATAATCGCGCTCAGATTTCCGGTAATACGGTCGATCGTCACTTCAACGTTACGTTAGAAGGGAAATCGCAGGTGAATTTTACGCTGCCGGATAGCGATAAATTGCTTCAGAGCGGTGAAGCGGAAACACTGGTGTTCTCCCTTGGTGGCAATAAGCGGGAGATGGCGGCGGTTACGCTACCCAAAAATGGCTCTGAGCGTCAGGTCGTTATGCATTTGAATCAGGGGCTGGGCCGGTTTGGTGTGCATGCCCGCCAAGACGGCAACGGCAGCGTGAGTTTTAGCGTCGATGAATCGCGTTGGGCTCGAGTGAGTTCCCACCTAAGCGTGCGCGGTGAGGATAAGCGTTTTAATACCTCCTTTTCGGCGCTAACGCCACAGGTGGAACCTGCGATCGGCGATACGCTAATGCAGATTGCTGCTCAACCAGAGCGGTTGCGTGAGCGAGGAGCCGAAATGTTAACCGCGCTGGAGCAAATTACCTTTCAGCGAGGGAAGCTACGTTTCCAACAAGAACGTGTGCGCACGCGCATTGAAGGGATGGCGACACCCTATGAGCCTCAACAGGCATTGTCCGTTTCTCAAACGCTCGGAGAGCATTTGCAAAATAGCGGTAGCCAGTTCTCTCGTCTCACTCAGGCATTAAGTGCGCAGGCAAATGTGCGCTTAGGTACGGTGAAAAATCTGTTAGGGTAAGTGGTAAATTGTTTGGCCTCTCATCGCGAGAGGCCTGTTTTCAGTGATTGAGCGGATATAAAAATATCATTCCGGTTTGGCCTATCACCAGTGGCTGACCATCAAGCTCGAGTGGGATCATCCACAATTCGTTATTCTGCATAAAATCAATTAGCCCATCGATCATCACGCGTCGATAAGGATTGCTATAGTAGATCTGTGAGTAGAGGTAATACACCTTCCCCATTTCACGTTTGGTTTCGGTAAATTTCCCTTTAACCACAAAGCGAGTGTCGTTTGGATCGGTGATGGTGTTGAGGATCGTACCGTTCACCGAGGTGAGATGAGAGTCGTAAAGCTCTTTTTGCTGAGACATGAGGTCATAAAATCCCATCTGCACAGTGCCCTTCCTTGGCTGTAGGCTTGGCGTTGCCAGCGATAGGGCGGTATATCCTAAGATGCCGATCAGCAAAACAAATAAGCTGAGTATCCATATCAGCTTGTTACTTCTGACAGGTTGGAATTTCATTTATTTTTCTCACTGTTTCGCGAAAAATCAGGGTGTTAAGCTGTCGTGTGTCAATTCGCCAATGGTATATCGTCATCGCTAGCTGTTTACTCTCACAGGTAGTTTCCACCGAAAAGGTATAGCTCAGCGCCTGATCTGACACCTGATAGTAAACGTCCATATAAATATTTTTTGTTTTTAGTCGCTGGTTGAGCTGGTATAGCGTCCCCTTTAGCTTGGTGTACAACGAGTCTTTAGAGTTTGAGTTACCGCTTTTAGGGATGATTTGATATAGACGAATATTGCTATAGACGTTGTTTTCCTGCTGGGTGGCAATCACCGGTTTATCGCATACAGTCAGGTACTTATACGCAACCGTACCGCTGACCAATACCACGACCAAGGCCAAAACGACGTAGGCTAACCAAGAGTGCTTTTTATGCGGCTCTTCAAGATTTTTAGGGGCTGCTTCTATCTGAGATGATGGTAATGGTGCATCAATAGGCGGCAATAATAGGGGGCTGGCCGATTCTGCAACCGTGATTTCTGTTCCCGACTGATTGGGTTCTAACGCATTAGCTGTATTTTCATCGCTGTCTTCGTCATTATTATCATTGTTTTTAGTAGGGTCTTTATCAATGCATCGGCAGTAGGAAGATTCTAACAAATACCCTTTTTTAGGTATGGTTTTGATTATTCTCTGCTGTTTTCCATCATCTTCAAGCGCAGCACGAAGAGCATGAATAGCATTTGGTAAACTATTATTACCAATAACTCGTCTTTCCCAGACCATATTGGTCAGTTCTTCACGCGAGAGGATCTCTCCAGCATGTTGAGTCAGGATATCTAATAATTTTAGCTGATATTCACCTAGTCTTTTTCTTTCTCCGGTTTTTAGATGAAGAATTGAACCAGTAGATATATCTAGAAGCCAATCATTAACAGAACAGTAGCGTTTATTCATTTAATTACAGAGGCATTAAACCATCAATGTGTAAAATAAGTGTATTTAGAGAGATCAGATGAGCTTCTCTTAACGCAAATAAGGTTAAAAAATTCCTTTTATAATTCGTCAATGAACTGCCGCTCGCTGCGGGGGGACTGAAGAACGCCTTGTTCTTATGCCCTAGAGCTCTCAGAACGACTCCTTTGTAGAGGAATGCGTCTGGTCTATATCAATCTTTTTAGGAAGATTCTCTTCCGATAGCACTGTTTTACGCGATAAAATATCAACGTGCAAGGTTTGTCGATGTATTTCTGCACGCTATCTATGACTAATTATGTCTATAAGTAAATGATTAGTACCTTTATGATACCTTTATTTTATTATTGTGAAATATGTGATCTTTTTGTGTTCATTGATCTAATTTAGTGTGGTTTTTTCATCTTTATTAGTCTGCTAATTGTCATCAAAAATAATCCTAAAATAATAGAAATACCATTTAAGAATTTTCTGATTTGTGTCGCTTTTAATAAAATTTTTGATTTTTTAATTATTGCATTGTTACCGTGAGTTCGTTTCACTAGACAGTGTGGTTTAAGTCAAAAGATTCCTTATTAATATAACTTAACTATAGTTTTATTTATGGTGCTATTTATGATGCATAGTAAAAGGTTGAGTGTGATATAGGTTTTTCTCGCAATAGGTAGAATGAGAACGTACCTCATTTAAATTTGTGGTAGGAAATTTTCAAATTTATATTTAACTCCCGTCTCAATCGTGTCGTTCTCTCTTTGTACAAGTGATGCGGAATCTAAATAGGTAGATTCCCTGAAGGAGACGACACAATGGCCTTATCTATCTTTACCAATGCCTCTTCCATGGCTTCTACGAACGCGTTGAATAAATCCAACAGCCTGCTGTCTACGTCGATGGAACGACTGGGTACCGGCAAGCGTATCAACTCTGCGGCAGATGACGCCGCGGGTATGCAGATCGCTTCCCGTTTACAGGGTCAGACCAACGGCATGACCGTAGCGAAACGCAACATCGCCGATGCAACCTCCATGCTGCAAACCGCTGAAGGTGCATTCGATGAAGTCAGCAACATCATGTATCGCATGAAAGATTTGGCGACTCAGGCGGCGAACGATACCAACTCTAAAGAAGACCGTGACTCATTACAGTCTGAGTTCAATGAGCTGAATAAAGAATTAGGTAACATCATGAGTAACACCAGCTACGGCGGTAATAAGTTGCTGAGTGGTAGTACTGGTTTGGCTAGTACTAGCGGTTTGAACTTCCAGATTGGCTCTAGCAATGCAGAAACACTGAACGTTAATGTATCTAAAGAGCTATCAGGTTTAACCGCGACTATCGGTAAAGCGGCAACGACCAACCCAAGTGGTGGTTCAGTTGCTGGTACCGGTCTGGGGGCGTTGACTTTGGATTCCGCGGTTAACGCTTCTGGTGCTATCGCTAGCTTGGAAGGCGCGCTGAAAGACGTCGGTTCCCTGCGTTCATCTCTGGGGGCCAACATCAACCGTTTGGGCCACACCTCTGCAAACTTAGCAAACATGCAGGACAACACCGAACTGGCGCTGGGTAACATCCGTGATGCAGACTTTGCGTCTGAAGCGTCAACCATGACGCGCCAGCAGATGTTGGCACAGACCAGTATGTCGATGCTGAAACAGTCTAACAGCATGTCTGGCATGGTGATGTCTTTGCTGGGCTAAGATTCTCGCATGACTCTCGTGAAACACCGCCTTCGGGCGGTGTTTTTGTTGGCGGGTTATATTATTAGCGAGCATATTTTTTTATTTAATTTCCCCTCCCGATTTAATTTTGCTGGCAGGCGTGTCGTTTTGTATCTGTACGAGAGATGCGGAATCTAAATAGGTGGATTCCCTGAAGGAGACGACACAATGGCTTTATCTATCTTTACCAATGCCTCTTCCATGGCTTCTACGAACGCGTTGAATAAATCCAACAGCCTGCTGTCTACGTCGATGGAACGACTGGGTACCGGCAAGCGTATCAACTCTGCGGCAGATGACGCCGCGGGTATGCAGATCGCTTCCCGTTTACAGGGTCAGACCAACGGCATGACCGTAGCGAAACGCAACATCGCCGATGCAACCTCCATGCTGCAAACCGCTGAAGGTGCATTCGATGAAGTCAGCAACATCATGTATCGCATGAAAGATCTGGCGACTCAGGCGGCGAACGACACCAACTCTAAAGAAGACCGTGATTCACTGCAGTCTGAGTTTGATCAGTTGAACTCTGAACTGGGCAATATCATGAGCAACACCAGCTACGGTGGTACTAAGTTGCTGAGCAACGGCACGGGCTTATCTGCTTCTGGTGGTCTGAACTTCCAAATCGGCTCTAGCAATGCAGAAACACTGAATGTGAATGTCGCTAGCCAACTGAAAGATTTGACTAAGACTATTGGCAGCAATGCGAGTGGTTCTGCTTCTGGGCTAGGTGCATTGAAGCTGAGCTCTGCAACGAGCGCATCAGGTGCAATTGCTGATTTGGAGAGTGCGTTGAAAGAAGTGGGTACTCTGCGTTCATCTCTGGGGGCCAACATCAACCGTTTGGGCCACACCTCTGCAAACTTAGCAAACATGCAGGACAACACCGAACTGGCGCTGGGTAATATTCGCGATGCGGATTTCGCATCCGAGGCGTCAACCATGACACGCCAGCAGATGTTAGCACAGACCAGCATGTCGATGCTGAAGCAGTCTAACAGCATGTCAGGCATGGTGATGTCTCTGCTGGGTTAATCAGCTATGACGCCATAGTGCAAAAAACACCGCTTTTGGGCGGTGTTTTTGTTTCGGCCGGAATACTTCCCCTCTCCGCCATTATCAGGAAAAAATCTTTCCGGCCTCTATTTATCTTATTGATTTATTTAAAATTAAAAGTTGGCACGCACTTTGCTAAGTAAAGTTGATTAGACTGAGAAAAGGCACATTGAGCCATTTCAACTAGTCGGCGCGCCAGGAGGATCAACATGTCAGATTTCGCGAGTATTGACCCACAGACTATAGCAACGCAGCTGGCCGGCTACGATGTTATGGCATTACAGGCCGCACTTAAAAAACAGCAAACGTCGTTGACTGGTCAGCAAGATGCATTAAAAGCGCTGAAAACTGCGATGACGGATTTCCGCACCGCATTAACGGCGCTGAATAAAACCAATAACGGTCTGCTGACGAATAAGGTGACGACCAGCGTTGATAACATCGCAAATGTGACTGCCAACTCCAACGCCATGAAAGGAACGTACAACCTTTATGTCGAGCAGTTGGCGGGTTCACATCAGGTGGCTTTCGGCGATATGACCGATGACGCAGTGAAGAGTGCCACAGGCACATTCACGCTTGAGGTTAATGGCAAATCCATTGATATCGAGATGGATGGTTTAGAAACCATGTCCGACCTGGCCCGTGCTATCAACAAAACCAATGATGGTTCTGAAGATAGTCCAGCCATCACGGCATCATTGATCCGTACCAACGGTGAAGTGAAGCTGATGTTGAGCAGTGATAAAACGGGTGAAGAGAACGAAATTAAACTAAGCGGTGACATTCCCTCTGAAATGGACATGAGCAAGGCAACGGTTATTTCCGAACCCAAGGATGCCGTTGTCTATCTGGGCGGCAGAGACTCGGGTCTTGAGATCCGCAATAGCACCAACAAGCTAGACGGCATTATTGACGGTGTAACCATCGAGCTGAATCAGGCACAGAAAACGGGTGATGCTCCGCTACGTATCAACGTGAATACCGATACCTCTGAGACGGAAACACAGGTAAAAGCGTTTATCGATGCCTATAACACCATGCGTGACTCGCTCGGCAAGCTAACTGCCAGCGGCAGCGGTGGCACCGATCGCGGTGCGTTTGCTGGTGATGCCGGAATTGCTTCGTTAGAGCGTGAGTTGAATAACATGGTTCGTACCAATATCGATGGTTTGGACATGACCAAATTCGGCATCACAGCGGATAAAGACGGCAAGCTGGAGTTGGATAGCGAAAAGCTGGAAAAAATGCTGACAGATAACCCATCGCAGCTAACAGCGCTGTTTAACGGTAAAGACGGCCTGATCAAGAAGATGGATAAGTCGCTAGATAAATATCTGAATAGCACTAACGGCGTGATTAAGACGCGTCAAGAGTCATTGGATCGCCAAGAGACTCAGTTGGGTGACCGTAGCGACAAAATTAATACCCGTTATGACAACTCTTATAACCGTTATCTGAAGCAGTTCACCCAACTGCAGCAGGTGATGGCTCAGATGAACAATACGATGAGTATGTTTGGTTTAGTTTAAGGAAACGCAGTTTTTATGTACGGAACTCAACAGGAAGGATACGGCCTCTATCAGGATTCAGATCTGGCGATTCAGGCCGCCGCCGCGACTCCTCATCAGCTGGTGCTTATGCTGTTTAGTGGTCTCATGGATGAATTGGTTCGTGCTAAGAGCCACATCGTGGCCAAACGCTACGAGCGTAAGGTTCAGAGCATCAATAAGTGCATTGATATTCTCAATGCACTGACCAGTGCGCTGGATTATGAAAAGGGCGGCGATTTAGCGTTGAGCCTAGCAAATCTATATGACTACTGCGTTTATCGTCTGTATGACGCCAGCCATAAGCTTTCCGTGGAATACATCGACGAAGTGGAAGCCATCCTCAGCAACCTACGTTCGGGTTGGGAAGAGATGGGCAAGCAGAATGGATGATATTCAACTGATCCAGTTCCTTGCCAACGCGTTGAAGAGTGCGACTCAGCAGCGTGATTGGGTTCAGGTTCGCAATATCGATAAGCAAATAGCGTCTTTACTGAGTTCACTCAGCGGGCAGCCGCTGAGTGAACAAAAACGTCAGGCGCTAATCATGCTGAGAGATACCCACCATCGAGTGAACGAAATCTGTTGCCAGCAAAGTGCAGAGTTGGAGCGCAAGATGGTTCAACACCGTAATAATCGTGAAGGCGCGGTGGCTTACTCCCTCTTCGGTGGCGATGGGGATAGCGAATAATGAGCATGATGGATCTGATGTCCACAGCGCTACCTACGGTAGCGTTGGATGACAACACCAGCGCGCCACCAGTCATTGGTAGCATCAGCACGCCACCTGATAACACGGCGCAATTTAGCAATGAGTTGCTTAGCGTGGTGGGTTCGTTGTTGTCACAGTCTGGTGTCGTCGGTTTACGCCATCAGGCAGGGAACGATGCAATGTTACCTACTGATGAGCAAGATGCTGAGAGTGATGATCTGGCTATGCCATCGCCGGAAAGTCGTCAGCAGATGTTGGATTCGTTGCTTACGGTTTACCAACCGCCGACCCAACCGCTAGTGACTTCGTTGACTGAACAGTCACCAGCCGCTGAATTGCTGATGCTAAACCGACAGATGCCCTCTGCGCAGCCGATGGTATCTGATGCGGCGGCCAAGCCACTTTCCTCTCTGGCTATCAACGCAGCGTTAAACGCCACGCCGTCTGAAATAGTGATTTCTCCCGCCATGACTAAAACGGCAGAGCCGTTTAGCGCTTCGATGACCCAGCACGCGTTGGTATCTACCGACCTGCTGAATACGTCGTTTGCAACGCCATCATTAGCCAATGTGGGCAACAACGTGACTCAATCGGTACAGAGTGCAGCCAATAATGCTGTGCCCGTTCAGGTTGACGCAAGTGACGATCGTTGGCCGCAGCAATTGCAGAATACCTTGGGTGAGCGTTTGCAGGTTCAGGTAAAAAATCAGGTGCAACACGCCACGATCCGCCTCGATCCGCCGGATATGGGTAAGATCGATATCTCTATCCAGTTTGAGTCTGGCCGCTTACAGGTGCACATCAATGCCAGCCAAGGCGAGGTTTATCGTGCGCTACAGCAGGTCAGCAATGAGCTGCGCCAAAGTTTGACTGACCAGAACTTTTTGCAGGTTAACGTTCAGGTTTCTTCACAGAATTCACAACAGCAATCAGGGCACGGGCATCAGGGTGATGCTTCGCAGCCCTTCATTCTCGCGGGAGCACAACTGGAAGGTGATACCACCGAACAGACGCAGCCGCGTGCTGACGAATCCGTCCTTATGACAATTTGATCGACTTAATAAGACATCTATGACCGTAAAAACATTTTCACTTGGTTTGGTAATTGCGTTGGTTGCCGCGGTGCTCGCCGCGTTTTTGGCCGTGATGGGTAACCATCTGCTGGCCCAACCGGAAAACGGTGTTGGCGACAAAATTGCCAAAATTTTCTCTTCTGATTCCGATGCCAGCGTTGAGTTTGTCGAGATTAAGAACGTAGTTATCACGTTGAAAAACGATAGCAAAAAAGAGCGCTACCTGTTGTTAGAGCTTGCATTGGCAACCTCTGATGCTAAAGAAACTGCCCGTACCGAAGCGATGATCCCCGCAATCCGTGGCGCTACCGTGGGTCTGTTATCCGATATGGAATATGCACATATCCGTGGCATGAACGTGACTGAACTGCGTGAGCAACTGATGGCGGCATATGTGAAGAAATTTAAGTCACTGAATGCGGGGGTACCGTTCCATGACGTCATCATCAGCAAGATGGTCTTTCAATAGAAAGCAATAGAAACACGATCAATGGAAATAATGGATTTTATGGCCAATGAGTCGCTGTCACCAGCGCAGGAAACGCAGTATCTCACGGCGTATCTGCCGCTGGTTAAGCGCGTGGTAAAGCAGCTGTCTTATCAGACCAGCAGCGTTCTCGACCGTGAGGACATGGAACAGATCGCCCTAATGGGGTTGCTCTCGTCCTTGCGTCGTTATGGTCATCCTGACGAGCAATTCGGGGCTTATGCTATTCACCGGATCCGCGGAGCCGTTTTGGATGAACTGCGCCAGCTAGATTGGCGTCCGCGCCGATTACGTCAAAAGACCCACAAACTTAATGACGCCATTCGTGAATTGGCGCGAGAGCTGGGCAAAGAACCTAGCTACGAAGAGATTGCAGCACGACTCGATATTACCGCGCAGGAGTATCAGGAATACCTGCTGCTCGATTGCGCTAAATCACTCGAAAGCCTAGATGATTTACTTTCTAACGACGGCGTGGGCTCGGCGCTCAATAGCCGTCCGTTGGAAGAAGAGATGATGGTCAGCAATGCGTTGCGCGTAGCGTTGGCCAGCCTCGACAAACGTGAGCAGCTTATCTTGAGCCTCTACTATCAGCATGAAATGAGTCTGAAAGAGATTGCACTGGTGCTGGATCTTACCGAAGCCAGAGTCTGTCAGCTCAATAAGAAAATTACAGAAAAAATTAAAAGCTTTTTCTAGAAGTGGAATCACTATGCAGAAATTATTAGGTCTGATTATTATTTTCGTCTGTGTTATCGGCGGCTTCATCATGTCGGGTGGACGATTGGCTTCTTTTTGGCAACCTGGCGAAATTGTGATCATCCTTGGCGCGGGCTTAGGTGCGATGGTTTTGGCAAATCCAAAACACGTTTTGATTGAGATGTGGCACCAATTCCGCGGCGTATTACGGAAAAAAGAATATACCGACGAATATCAGCGTCAGCTGCTAATGCTGTTGTATGAGCTGCTGGAATTGGTTCAGGACGGTGGTTTGAAAGTGCTGGACGAACATATTGAAGTACCAGAAAGCAGCTCGCTATTTCAGAAGTACCCGCTGATTCTGCGTGATAAAGATCTGGTGACTTTTATCTCTGATAACTTCCGTTTGATGGCGATGGGAAAAATTAACGAGCACGAACTGGAGGGGATCCTTGAGCAAGAGTTGGGAGCAATGGAAGAAGAGCTTCTACTACCTTCTCGTTCGTTGCAGCGTACTGCAGAAGCGATGCCGGGCTTTGGTATCTGCGCGGCGGTGCTGGGGATTATCATTACCATGCAGTCTATCGATGGCTCTATCGCCATTATCGGTATTAAGGTGGCCGCGGCGCTGATTGGTACTTTCTTAGGCGTGTTTATCTGTTATTGCTTGATGGATCCCGTGGCCAATGCCATGGAACAGCGTGCTAAAACGCAGATGGCGATTCTGGAGTGTGTACGTACCGTGTTGGTTAACCATGTCGCTGGAAAACCAACATTGCTCGCCGTAGATGCCGGACGCAAAATGCTGCCAATGGATTCCAAACCGACCTTCGCCACTCTGGACTCTTGGGTTAATCAGATGGTGGGGGATAACTGATGCGAGCCCCAAAAGGTAAAGGTCACACTACAATCATTAAACGTTCTGCACGTAAATCGCATGATGCGATTCACGGTGGGGCGTGGAAGGTTGCCTTCGCTGACTTTACTCTAGCAATGATGGCGCTATTTATGGTGCTGTGGATTATGGGGTCAGTCACCGAGGAAGAGCGCAAAGAAATTGTTTCCAATCTAAACGGCGAGTCTATTTTTGATGGGATGTCGCTAAATCCTATTGCCCAAAAAAGTTCCGGTGGGGGACGTAATCCTATTCTTGAAGGTAAGCGCAGCGGCGATGATGAGGAAGACGGTAGCGGCTCAGGGCCTGATGAGGGAGGCGTTCAGAGCGATAAGCAAAAACAGGCTGTAGCTGATATGGTCAATAAAACGGAATCCCTTGAAGAGATCAACAAACGCTCACAACAAGAAATGGAAGAGCTGGCACGCATCATCATGCAGGTGACCTCGGCTTATAATGCCCAGACCAATATGAAGATGGAGATTGTGCCACAGGGGCTACGTATTCTGGTACAAGATGACCAAAAACGTGAAATGTTCCAACGCAGCAGTGCTATTTTGACACCGTTTTTTAACCATCTGCTGAGAGATTTAGCGCCAGTGTTTAATAAGCTGGATAACAAAATCATCATCACGGGTCATACCGATGCTTCCCGCTATCGAGATCAGGAGATGTATAATAACTGGAACCTGTCGGGCGATCGTGCAATGGCCGCGCGCAAAGCGTTGGCTCGCGGTGGCTTGGATATGAGTAAGGTATTGCAGGTTAACGCCATGGCTGACCAGATGCTATTAGACAACGATAAGCCCCTGAGTGCCGCCAACCGTCGAATTGAAATTATGGTGCTGACACGTACAGCTTCTGATTCTCTGTATCAGTTTTTTGGCAACCACGGTGAGAATGTGGTGAAGCCAATAGCGGATAAGTTGAGTAAGCGATAGCTTTTGGCTGGCTGGTCGCTTCGTCGTATATATAAAATAAAACCGTATGGATGAAATCGTATAGGTGAAAGCTTTAACCGCTGACACCTATACTATTAGGGTTCTATGCAATTGAAACTAGCGGACACATCCTTTCCCAACTTTTAGCAAAAGCACATCATCCCTACATCGTTGGCGCTGTCAATGGTTCCAATACCTTATACAACTCTCTGAAAACTTTGCGTCTTTTCTGATAGCACGCATGGCGAGCAGCGTCAGGCTTATGCATTTGCTCCAATGGAAGCTCAGGCAGCAGGTCTGCAAGCGGGGTATTTGGATGCAGTGCTATCTGGGCTAAACGCGCCGCGCCAAGAGCGGGCCCCACGTCTCCTCCGGTGCGATATTCCAGCGTTTGCCCGCTGATATCAGCCAGCATTTGCCGCCAATATGCGCTGCGAGCGCCGCCGCCGATGAGTGTAATACTGTGCGGTTTGAGTCCCGTAGCGTGCAGGACATCCATGCCGTCTGCGAGCGCATAACCCACACCTTCCAACACCGCACGGCACAAATCTGCACGTTGGTGCTCATGGGTTAACCCCCAGAATGCGCCTTTGGCTTCCGGATTATTATGCGGTGTGCGTTCCCCTGAGAGATATGGCAAAAACCACAGTGGAGCTTCAGCCGGAGTGCTATTTTCTACTTCCTTTAGCAGTTCAGCCACACTGCGAATACCTGTCAGTTTAGCCACCCAGTCGAGACAAGAGGCCGCGCTCAGCATCACTGACATCAAATGCCATGTATTCGGTAAGGCATGACAGAAGCTGTGTACCGCGCTTTCAGGGTTACTCAAAAAACCGTCGCTCACGGCAAAATAGACACCGGATGTTCCCAGCGACAGCATGGCCTGACCTGACTGGTATAGGCCAACGCCGACGGCACCTGCCGCGTTATCGCCGCCGCCGGCGATAATCGGTACCACAGGCATGTGCCAGCGTTCTGCGAGAGTTGAAAGCAGTTCACCCGTGATTTGTGAACCTTCGAATAGTGCAGGCATGTGGCTGCGCTTTAACCCTGTGGCGGCCAGCAATTCATCGCTCCAGTCACGCTTGCCAACGTCTAGCCACAGGGTTCCGGCCGCATCAGACATATCGCTGGCGAATACGCCACTCATTTTCCAACGTAGATAGTCTTTCGGTAGCAGTACCTTATCGACCTGCGCAAAGATCTCCGGCTCATGTTTAGCCACCCATTTTAGCTTGGGTGCGGTAAATCCGGGCATCATTAAGTTGCCGGTTATCTGGCGAGAATTAGGAACACACTGCTCTAGCTCTCGGCATTCCTGTGCGCTGCGTCCGTCGTTCCACAAGATCGCTGGGCGTAGAATTTTGTGCTGTTTGTCTAACAGTGTCGCACCGTGCATTTGACCAGTCAGGCCAATCGCTCGTACAGCGCTGAGCGAGCGATGTTGGCCTAGCGCTTGAATCGCTGCGTCAGTGGCCTGCCACCAGGCATCAGGGTTTTGCTCCGACCACAGCGGGTGCGGTCGATTCACCTGCAACGGTTCGCCGTGGCTGGCAATGACCTTGCCGTCTTCACTGAGTAATATGGCTTTTACGCCGGAAGTCCCTAAATCAATACCCAGATACATGGTGAAACTCCTGTCATGGTTTGGTGTTCATCAAAAACCTCTCCCTGACTGGGGAGAGGTTAAGGGAGCGATACGTATCAGCCGAAAATATAGCGATTAACCACGTTTTCCAGCAGCTCTTGATGCCCGCTTTGGTGCTGTGGTGCCAGCTGGTTTTGCTGAGCGTATTGCGCAATTGTGTCCAGAGAGAGTTTACCTTGCAGGATTTGCTGACCAAACTCACCGTTCCAGCCTGCATAACGCTTAGCCACACGACGATCTAATTCGCCATCTTCAATCATTTTTGCTGCGATCTTCAATGACAGCGCCATCGTGTCCATCGCGCCAATATGACCATAGAACAGATCATATTTATCCGTGCTCTGGCGGCGAACTTTCGCGTCGTAGTTTAAACCACCGGTGGTGAAGCCGCCCGCCTTGAGAATTTCGAACATAATCAGCGCGTTTTCTTCAACGCTATTGGGGAACTGATCGGTGTCCCATCCCAACTGTGCGTCGCCGCGGTTAGCATCGACGGAGCCAAAGATACCTAAGGCAATCGCGTTAGCAATTTCATGATGGAAGGTGTGACCCGCCAGCGTGGCATGGTTGGCTTCGATATTGACCTTAATCTCTTTCTCTAAGCCGAACTGTTTCAAGAATCCGTAGACCGTGGCGACATCATAATCGTATTGGTGTTTGGTCGGCTCCTGAGGTTTTGGCTCAATCAGCAGTGTTCCTTGGAAGCCGATTTTGTGTTTGTGATCGACAACCATCTGCATGAAGCGGCCTAACTGCTCGCGCTCTTGGCGCAAATCCGTGTTCAGTAATGTTTCATAACCTTCACGGCCACCCCACAGCACATAGTTTTCACCGCCCAGTTTTTTGGTGGCCTGCATTGCCTGACAAACCTGAGTGGCGGCCCAAGCGAAAACTTCAGGATTGGGATTAGTTGCCGCACCTGCACCGTAGCGCGGATTGGTAAAGCAGTTAGCCGTGCCCCACAGCAGTTTCACACCGCTGGTTTCTTGCTTCTCGGCAAGCACATCGGTCATTGCGGCAAAGTTGTTGATGTACTCTTTGAGCGACGCGCCTTCCGGAGAGACGTCGATATCGTGGAAGCAGTAGTACGGCACATTGAGTTTGTGGAAGAACTCAAAGGCCACATCCGCTTTACGTTTCGCCTGAGCCAGAGCCTCACCCGGCTGCTGCCATGGGCGATCGAATGAGCCGATACCGAACATATCGGCGCCGTTCCAGCAGAAGGTATGCCAGTAACATGCGGCGAAGCGCAGATGGTCTTCCATGCGCTTACCAAGAACAATTTCGTCTGGATTGTAGTGGCGGAAGGCTAAAGGATTGGTGCTGTTAGTTCCTTCAAAACGGACACGTTCTAGTTGATCGAAATAAGCTTGCATGGTGATGCCCTCAAAATAGGTTCAATGTACTCAACCCCTCCATCTTGAAAGCCTATTTACGACAGCTCAATTACGATATTTCACACTGCCGTTAAGAGAATTATTAAGTGTGTTCCATATCGCAAAAATTCCTAAAATAATAAAATTAGCAACAAAACATGATGATTGTCATAAAAAACACAATTCATAACTGAGAAGTAAAATATGGCAATTGTTTTAAGTCTGCGACCACCGGAGGATTAATGGCGAGTTTTATTACTCTCGAAGAATACTCTCTTATCTGATTTATTAATATTTCACTCTATGGACAGAAATAAAAAGAATTTTTATTAAAAATCAGATGTTGCATGTCTAAAAATCAAGGCAGGGCAATTAACATGAAACAGCATTACAACTCATCCTACATCTTTAGAATTACGCTTGTCGCCACTTTGGGAGGGCTGCTATTTGGTTATGACACCGCCGTTATTTCAGGTACCGTTGATTCCATTAACCAAGTCTTTGTACAGCCTCAAGGCTTAGGTGAGGCGGCGGCTAACTCGCTGCTTGGCTTCTGTGTTGCTAGCGCACTGATTGGCTGTATTATTGGCGGCGCTATGGGGGGATATCTTAGCAATCGCTTTGGTCGCCGCAATTCGTTAATGATAGCAGCATTGCTATTTCTTATTTCTGCTATCGGTTCTGGCTGGCCTGAATTGGGGCTTAGCGATATTAACCCCGATGGCGGGATCCCCGTTTATTTATCCGGCTATATACCAGAGTTTGTTATTTATAGAATTATTGGTGGCGTGGGTGTGGGATTGGCCTCGATGCTTTCACCTATGTATATTGCAGAAGTTGCACCGGCCGATATTCGCGGGAAGTTAGTTTCATTTAATCAGTTTGCCATTATATTTGGCCAACTCATGGTCTATTGCGTTAATTATTTTATCGCCCGCTCTGGCGATGCGTTGTGGCTCAACAGCATCGGCTGGCGTTACATGTTTGCTTCAGAGGCCCTCCCTGCGATCCTCTTTTTTGGTCTTTTGTTTACCGTGCCAGAAAGTCCTCGTTGGCTCATCGCTCGCGGTCAAACTCAACGTGCAGGCGATGTATTAACGCGCATTATGGGGAAACTACAGGCCGATGTAGCGCTGAAAAATATTACGCGATCGTTGAATAATACAGAACATACCAGTGGACGCCTGATGATGTTTGGTGCTGGAGTGATCGTTATTGGCATCATGCTTTCGGTATTCCAGCAATTTGTCGGCATTAATGTGGTGTTGTACTACGCACCAGAAGTCTTTAAGACCCTCGGCGCGAGTACTGATATTGCGTTGCTACAAACGATTATCGTAGGCGTTATCAACCTAACCTTTACCGTGATTGCTATCATGACGGTGGATAAGTTTGGTCGTAAACCGCTGCAAATTATCGGCGCACTCGGGATGTCATTGGGGATGTTTGGCTTAGGAACGGCATTCTATGCTCAACTTTCTGGCGTAGTGGCCTTGGCTTCGATGCTGTTTTATGTGGCGGCTTTTGCCATGTCATGGGGACCGGTTTGCTGGGTTCTACTGGCAGAAATTTTCCCTAACGCGATCCGTAGTAAAGCGCTGGCAATTGCCGTTGCTGCTCAGTGGATAGCTAACTACTTTGTTTCCTGGAGTTTCCCGATGATGGATAAAAACTCCTATCTGGTCGCCCATTTCCATAACGGTTTTTCTTATTGGATTTACGGTGTGATGGGGATTCTTGCGGCGTTGTTCATGTGGAAGTTTGTGCCTGAAACTAAAGGTAAATCTTTGGAAGAACTGGAGTCACTCTGGACTTATCGCCCACGTGCGCAGGAGCAAGATATTAAAGTGTGAAATCGGTCATACTCATCCGGCACAAAGCCGGGTGAGTTTTCTACAAACATCATTTCCCATTGTTTATTCTGGTTTACCTTTTCTCATCGCCATCACTGTTCAATGGAGTCAGCATGTTTGCCAAACGCTATCGCATTACATTGTTATTCAATGCCAACAAAGCGTATGACCGCCAAGTTGTCGAGGGGGTGGGCGAATACTTGCAGGCTTCCCAGTGTGATTGGGATATTTTTATCGAAGAAGATTTCCGCTGTCGCATCGACAATATCAAAGACTGGCTGGGCGATGGCGTGATTGCTGACTTTGACGATCGCGAAATTGAAGCTTTGCTTCGCGGCGTTGATGTTCCTATCGTGGGCGTGGGGGGATCTTACCATCGTGAAGAGGATTACCCGCCGGTTTCCTATATTGCCACCGATAATCATGCGCTGGTCGAGAGTGCATTTATGCATCTCAAAGAGAAGGGGATTAACCGTTTTGCTTTTTACGGTTTGCCTAGCAGCAGCGATAAACGCTGGGCACAGGAACGCGAGTATGCGTTTCGCCAGTTAGTCGCTACTGAACAGTATCAAGGCGTGGTGTATCAAGGGCTGGAAACCACGCCAGATAACTGGCAATACGCACAAAACCGCTTGGCTGACTGGGTGCAAACGCTGCCGCCACAAACCGGAATTATTGCCGTAACGGACGCGCGCGCACGTCATCTATTGCAGGTGTGTGAGCATTTGGATATTGCTGTGCCTGAAAAAATCAGCGTTATTGGCATCGACAATGAAGAGTTAACCCGCTATTTGTCGCGGGTCGCTCTATCGTCAGTGGCGCAAGGGACTCGCCAAATGGGTTACCGTGCGGCAAAAATGCTGCACCAGCTGTTGTCGAGTGACACTCCGATAGCTCCGCAGCGAATTTTAGTGCCTCCGATGCGAGTCGTAGAACGACGATCGACAGATTTTCGCTCGTTACGCGATCCCTCGGTTATTCAAGCGATGCATTTTATCCGCCACCACGCCTGTAAGGGAATTAAGGTGGAACAGGTGTTGGATGCGGTAGGGATGTCTCGCTCCAATTTGGAGAAACGTTTTAAAGATGAAACAGGGCATACGATCCACGCCGTGATCCATGAAGAGAAACTCGATCGCGCGCGTAATTTATTGATCGCTACCTCGCTGTCGATCAACGAGATCTCGCAAATGTGTGGCTATCCATCGCTGCAATATTTTTATTCGGTTTTCAAAAAAGGCTACCAGATGACGCCAAAGGACTATCGCGACCGCTATGGCGATAATATGGCTTAATCAGAGGGGATATCTCGGGTGCCGCCTATCAGCTGACCCTGATAGTTTGGTTTCACATCAAAGCGGCTTAATTGCTCTAATCGTCTATCACGCCGCTTAGGATGTAATCCGCTAATTGCCAATTGACTGGCGCACCTTGGTAATAAGGCATGATTGTGCCTTTTTGAATATTAAGAACAGGGTGTGAGGCTGAGTTCATCATCCTCCATACCCCTGTTTGGGGACATTCATGTCCACTTGCTCGCTGAATGCCGAGCGGCTTCCGTGTCATTTCGTTTTGATTCTGAGATACAAGTTCAGTTGATAAGTAAGCAAAATTATTACTTTCTATTCTCATGACATCCTCAATCTATAAAAAGAAAGAACGCCTTTGAAAAAGCGGCATGAAAGAGAAAAATCTTAAATTAATAAAGTTAACCCTAAACTAATAAATGATTTGTTGGTTAATGTATTGCCAAATATAATCGTTGAGAATAATCCGATTTGATATTACTAGGTTTTTATATGTGTATTAGAAACACATTAATCAGGTTCTTTTTCGTTGTGTTACTGGGGATAGCCAGCAGCCAAGCGATGGCGGTTAACTGCCAACGTGCCTCGACACCTCTTGCAAATACCATCTGCAACAATGATGAACTCCACTGGCTGGATAGCACGATGAGCATCATCTATCGGGCTATGCTGGTGAAAGATGACTCACTTAAAGTGCATGAGTTATATGAACAGTGGGAGAAATCGCTGGAAAAATGCACGACGGATAGCTGTATTGAACGTGCTTATTATGAAGGTATCAGCACCTTGTCGGACGCCGATCTCCACTTTAAGTGGGATGGTCCATGGTGGAACATAAGTGCAGCTAACATGAGTGGCGGGACTATTCAGTTTAGCCGCAGCAACGAGTGGGGATTTCATATTGATATCCATGTATGGGCAGGAGTCAATGGTGATGAATTTGCTGCAGAAGCGCGTAAATTTTACGGCGTTGGCATTGTCGATCGGGTCATCGATAGCAGTAACTGTAAGCTGTTGTTGATTCCTAAAAAAGACGGTTCTTTGCAGATTCACAGCAATGCCGACTGGGGCTGTCGAATGACGATGCCCAACGGCGTATATATCGATGGTCAATATGTTCGCGCGACCAAAGATCCACGTCCTAAACCTACTTTGCAGTCTATTGGGATAATTTCTGAAGCCAGTCGTGATCAACAGTTTCGCCAATTAGTCGGTGACGACTATCAAAACTTTGTTGATACTGCGAACGTTTATATCTACAGCGAGGATTTCGATAATATCGGAGCCCGTGTTATTTCAATGTGGGTGCGTGGAGCATCTAACACGCGCGCCGCCATCATCATGTATACGCCTGAGGGCGATATGTGGGCGGCCCGTATCGTACCGGATAAAAACGGTCAATTAGCGATGCGTTATTATAGTTCGAAGAATAAAAGTGAGCAGATGATGCCTAGAACGTTGGCATCATGGAAGCTTCATTTTATGGAGAAGTAGTACGTCTGCCTAACCCCCATCTTCACAGAGTGGCGATGGGGTTCATTCCATTACGATACCCATCCTTTTCTGTCTATTTTTCCTAGCCCCCAACTGCATGCCAAACTTCCCGCCAGTGCTAGCCCAAAGACCAAGAAAATATCCAGTAGTGGCCAACTTTTGATGTCGAAATGATGAGTGCGAATGAAGTGGATAAAGAATGCATGGAAGCCATAGATGGCGAGGGAGTGGCGTGAAATAAATGCCATCCATCCTGCTTGAGAATGGTTAAAGTTATTTTTGAAGAACAGCAAAATAGCGCAGCTGGCGATGAATACCAGCGGGCCACAGTACATATAATAGGTATCAGCAAAGCCGCCATTGTGCTGCGTTTGGCGATAGGTCGAGAAGGCAATGGCGAGTACGCAGCCAATGAATATCAGCGCAGCGCCCCAAGAAATACGTGCTCTTTCGGTATGTAGCATGCCTAAAGCACGTCCCATGAGCGCATACAGCAGGTAGTAAAACATGTCGCCGGAAATATGAAGATTTACGGGCAACAGCTTTATACCTGCATAGCTATAGGCTGGCAGGTTAGGATTGGCGATAACGGCGAGCACCGCGACCACGACGACCAAATAGCGGGCGCTGACGGCGCGAACGCTAATCAGTGGTGAAATAATATACAGTGCTAAAATCGCGTAGAAGAACCACAGGTGATAAAACACCGGTTTGACAAGGAAATAGCGAACCGAAAGCCACGGATTTATATGGGTAAGCGTGCTGATATACAGCAATCCCAACGCGCTATAAAACAGTAAGCAGCGCAGAACATGCAAAACATGTCGCCCCTGAGCCGATTTTTCACCGAAAAAAAGATAGCCTGAAATCATGAAAAACAGCGGCACACACACGCGTGAAGCCGAATTCAGAATGTTCGCTACGCCCCAATTAAATATGCCAATGCTGAATCCATTGGTGACGTAATATGTCGTAGAGTGGATCATCACGACCATCAAGCAGGCAACGGCGCGTAGATTGTCTATCCAAATGATTTTCTGACTCATGTCTGTGCGTCAAACCCTTACCTGAATTCCGCTTACCGTCCACGGTGCCTTTTGTTAAAAACAGGTTAACCTTCCATCCCCTGCAACGGCAATCAGAACAATGCTCAAGCTTAATCAGGATTTATGTTTTGAGTTACACATCACTGATTGCCAAGAGTGACAATTGGCGGCAAAATAGCCACCCAGCCTAATGTTGTTCGTAAGCTTTAATCTGTTAATCAACACATCGCCGGGTTTCTTTTTTCTTTTCTGAATATTCAAATAACTAATAAATATGCAAAAGTCTCTTTCCGCCGCAGGGCGATTGGGCCGACAGGCGCTGTTATTTCCGCTTTGTTTGGTTCTCTATGAATTCACCACTTATATCGGTAACGATATGATTCAGCCCGGTATGCTAACCGTGGTGCAAGAATTTAATGTTGGCCAAGAGTGGGTGCCAACCTCCATGACGGCTTATCTGGCTGGGGGAATGTTCCTGCAATGGTTGCTAGGTCCCTTGTCGGATCGAATTGGGCGCCGTCCGGTGATGTTGACCGGCGTGGCCTATTTTGTCGTGACCTGTTTGGCGATCTTACTGGCGCAAACGATCGAGCAATTTACGCTGCTGCGCTTTTTGCAGGGAGTGAGCCTGTGCTTTATCGGTGCCGTAGGTTATGCCGCGATTCAGGAGTCCTTCGACGAGGCGGTGTGTATCAAAATCACCGCGCTGATGGCCAACGTAGCGCTTATCGCACCTCTGCTTGGGCCGCTTGCCGGAGCGGCTTGGGTGCATGTGCTTCCGTGGCAAATGATGTTTGTGATGTTTGCCGCACTGGCGGCTTTTGCGTTTTACGGGCTGTGGCGTGCCATGCCTGAAACCGCAACGCGTCGCGGTGAGAAGCTTTCGTTACAGGCATTAGGCTCGGACTACAAGCAGGTACTGTCTAACCGCCACTTTTTGTGTGGTGCACTGGCGACAGGCTTCGCTAGCCTGCCACTGCTAGCATGGATCGCACAGTCTCCGGTTATCATTATTAGCGGAGAAGGGTTAAGCAGCTACGATTACGGTTTGCTACAGGTGCCCGTATTTGGCGCGCTGATTCTGGGCAACTTCACGTTAGCGAAATTGACTAGCAAACGCAGCGTGCGCTCTTTGATCAAGTTGGGCGCATGGCCCATGATGTTTGGGTTAGCGTTGGCGGCTATTGCGACGGTTCATGCTTCTCATGCCTATCTGTGGATGACGGCTGGCCTGAGCATCTATGCTTTCGGTATCGGTATTGCTAACGCCGGTTTGTATCGCTTAACGCTGTTCTCCAGCGATATGAGCAAAGGGACAGTGTCTGCCGCAATGGGGATGCTGAGCATGCTGATATTTACCGTTGGCATTGAGTTAACCAAGCACGCTTATCTGCTGGGCGGTAATAGTTGGTTTAGCTTGTTTAATCTAATGAGCGGAATCATCTGGCTGACGCTGGTGGTGCTATTCTTGCGGAATAAACAGGTGGGTATGCCGCAGGCAGCATAAGCGATTTGTTATCCCCCTCGCCTTGGTTGGAGAGGGGCGATATCAGGAAAGTTACTGAATATTTCCCTCTTCATCATCCTCTGTTGCTGGTAACACCATGTAGGTGCCTTCAAACACAGCGCCGGCGTGTTCATCACCGTATAAGTTAACTGAAAGCTGCACTCGAGCCTTACGCCCACGCGCTAAGCGATCAAGATCGCCGCTGACAGAGCTGAGATCGGCCACCGCTCGTGGACGGCCAGTAATCGGCGCGCTATAGCGAATATGGGCATCTGCCAGAATAATCGTTCCCCCAAGATGCCGTTCACGCAGCAATAACCAAATAAGTCCCCAGCCTGTGAGCGTGGCGAGTGAAAATAGACTCCCTGCAAACAGCGTTTGATGAGGATTTTGATTGCCTGACTCGGGCATGGTTGTCACGAAACGCTGACCAGTATATTGGCTGATACGTACGCCCATTTTTTCGCTGAGCGGAATATTTTCGTACCAAGCTTTTTGCAGCTGCGCGCACCAGTCGGGGCGGTGCAAGATGTCATCTAATGTCGCTACGGGTTTAATCATAAGAAAGTGGCGCACGGGTGTCGTTTGCGGAGCGGTAATTTCGCCCTGATTTTCGAAACCGAGCTTGGCAAAAAACTCTACGGCATCTTCACGCGCGCTACATACTACGCGCTTAACCCCTTCTTGGCGTGCCACGGACTCCAGCGTCATTGCCACTAGCGTTCCTAGGCCTTTGGCCTGTACAGCAGGATCTACGGCGAGAAAGCGGATTGAGGCTTCATTATCGGCATTGATATACAAGCGCCCAATCGCCACGGGCTTTCCCGACTCATCGACCACCATTTGATGATGCGCCATGGCATCATAGGCATCTCGCTCCGATCCCACTGGCTGATGTAGCGGCTTACGCAGCATCTCCCAGCGGAACTGGTAATAATCTTTTAGCTCTTGCTCTGTAACTGGAACTCGCAGGTGATACATGACTTGCTCTCTCTCATCGTACAATCGCAAAGATACAGATAAACATCATGGCTTGAACACACAGCCTGAGCGCTAAATAGCCTAAACTTGAAGCCAGAAAGTGACCGGCCCATCGTTAAGTAACGAAACCTTCATATCTGCCGCAAACTGCCCTGTCTGGGTATTTATCCCGGTCTCACGGCACTGGCCAACAAAGTATTCATACAGGCGTTCGGCTTCGTCTGGAGCCGCCCCACCAGAAAAACTTGGGCGCATGCCTTTTTGGGTATCAGCTGCCAACGTAAACTGAGAGACCACCAGTACACTGCCACCAGCTTGTGTAACGTTAAGATTCATCTTGTCGTTTTCATCACTGAAAATGCGGTAGCCGAGTACTTTATCTCTGAGTCGTTGAGCCTTCTGTTCGTTATCATCTTTTTCAACACCCAGTAATACCAGTAGCCCTGGGCCAATTTCACCCACGGTATTCCCCTCAACAACAACGCTGGCATGGGTGACTCTTTGAATTAACGCTATCATTTCGTTTCTCTATTCCTTATCGTTTTCTGGCGATGTTGGTTGAATTTGCTTACTTTCTTCTCGCCTTTCTCGCTGGTACATCGCGCGGTATTCGCTCAATGAAGCGGTGATCTCCGCTCCGAGCAGGACAATACACCAGCTCCAATAGACCCACACAAACAGTATCGGGATCACGGCCAACACGCCATAAATCAATTGATACGACGGAAACATTGTTACGTATAAGCCAAAGGCTTTTTTACCGAGTTCAAACAGCAATCCTGCGACTATCGCACCACATAGAGCATCACGGGCAGGGACTCTTTGAGTCGGCACCACGCAATAAATTAACCAGAAGCTGGCGCATGACAATAGCAACGGGAAGATACGTAGTATCTGATCGACCAGTGAATACACGCCGGTCATGGCTAGCCAGCGGATCGATAATAAATAGGTGCTGATTGCCATACTGGCACCGACCAGAATCGGCCCAAGCGTAAGTACCATCCAATAGATGGCAAATGAATACACAATAGGGCGCTGGGTACGGCTGCGCCAAATGTGGTTGAGTGCGCCATCGACGGAAGAGATCACCAGCAATGCGGTCACAATCAGCCCAACGGCACCCACGGCGGTCATTTTGCTGGAGTTTGCAACGAACTGTTCGAGATAGGACTGCACCACATCACCGGCCGCAGGGACAAAATTGGTGAAGATAAAGTGCTTTAGCTGCTCGGAAACTTCGCCAAACATCGGAAACGCCGCGAATAGGGAGAAAATAACCGTGACGAGCGGAACCAACGAAAGCAGAGAGATATAGGCCAGACTGCCCGCCATCATACTCACCCGATCATGATTCACTCTGGCCCATAGCAAACGCCCAAAGGAGACGCAGGATTTAGCAGACTGTCGAGAAAACAGGGACATAACCCCTCCTGAAAACAACGCCCAGACAACGAAATTGCTGCCTGAGCGATTAAACATCTTTTAATGTTAACGTTTTCTTAGGGTTGCGCAAAAAATTGCGACGGTATCGACAAAATAAATGTAGATACCGCGTTACGCAAAATACTCTGGCACCACTTTATTATCCGTCACCAGAATAGACTTAATCCCCAATGTTCTCGCTGCTGTCACGTTTTCTTCATTGTCATCGAAGAATACGGCATCGCTTGCGGGGCAGTGCTCCTGCTCCAGTACATACCGATAAATTTCAGCATCAGGTTTACGCATGCCGATATCTTGAGAGAGATACATGTGGTCGCTTGCGGCTTCAACTTCAGGATAGTGTTTCGGCCAATAGTTGCTATGCAGTCGGTTGGTATTAGACAGCACGACAACGCGATTGCCGTAGCTACGCAACTTCTTCATTTGCTCAATGACTTCTGGACGCAGGCCAACGAATATCGATTGCCAGCCCAGCTCAAATTGTTCAAAGCTGAGTGCGATGCCCATTTCTGCACAGAGTTTTTCAGCAAACTCTTCGTCGGTAATGGTTCCACGTTCGTGCTGTTGAAAAACCTCTCCCATCTTGAAGCGTTCAGAGAGCGTCGCCAACGGTACGCCGCTGTACTTGCTCCACACCCCAAGTACACGTTTGAAATCTATATCAACAATCACATTCCCTAAATCAAAGATGTACAACATGTGACGCTCCTGATTTTTTGTGAGTTTTTAACTTTAGCTTGAAACCGCGGGTGGGAATAGACACCAACTATAAACGCTTTAACCCAAATTCCACTGTTATCTCCTTTTTCACAACACCCCTATAGCAAAACTTGGTCTCTAAACGCGTAAAAATTGGACATAGATCACAATTGTTTGCTGCCAAACCCAAATTCATTAGCAGTAAAACCTTTATCTCACTGTGGGTATAAGGCTTTTCTAACTTACGCCGATAGCCAATCTGAGTGCATATTTTTTACCCAAGACAAGGCAAGGACACTATGTTTAAAAATCTAAAAATCAGAACAGGATTGTTACTGCTGCTAGCAGTATTTTCCATTCTTCAACTTGCCGCTAGCGGTATGGGAATATATTTTATTAATCAAAATGATAAGGATATTAACTTTCTTGAAACGACGGCCAGTGAACAGAAGGCTTTATCCGATTCTCGTGATGCCGTATTGCGTCTGCGATCGATTATCGATAGCACGTTTATTCAGTTAACTAATCGCATGCCGGTTAATGTTCCCCAAGTGGTTAAAGCTTTGCGTCATGAATTGCAAACCTCGCAGCAGAACTTTGAACTGTTTATGAAAATTCCAGGGCTAACCATGGAGCAACCCGAGCTGGGTAAGATCATGAAAAAAGCTCAGGAGGATCAGGTGGCAAGCGCATTAACCAATATTGGTATCTTCGAGAATTTCACCACTCCAGAGCAGTTGCAAAAGAGCATGGCGGACTATCAGGATGCTCGCCAGAAGGCTCGTAGCGGTTACGATGAAAAATACAAAAATTATGAACAGCTGCGGCAGGAGAATCTGGTCAAGATCAGCAACATCAGTAAGGCTTCATATCGAATCTCTATTTTGGTGATGTGTGCGATTTTGGTGGTGGTCGCTCTACTATTCTTGGCAGCCTATTTCTGGCTAGATCGTATTTTAGTGAAACCCTTAAGCAAGGTTTCTGGCTATTTTGAGCAAATTGGTAAAGGCGATCTTCGCCATACGATTGAAGTCGAAAACAATAATGAAATTGGTCGGTTGTGTGCCTCGTTGCAAGAAATGCAGTATGAATTGATCGAGACGGTGAAATCCATCCGAGACGGCGTGGAATCTATCAACATTGGCACTCAAGAGATCTCTGCGGGTAACACCGATCTGTCTAGCCGAACCGAGGAGCAAGCCTCTGCTTTAGCGCAGACTGCTGCGAGCATGGAGCAGATTTCATCTACCGTTAAGCTTAACGCCGATAACGCCGTGCAGGCTTCATCAATGATCCAAGCTTCTGCCACCATCGCCAATGAAGGTGAGCAGCAGATGAAAGAGATGAATAGCAAAATGCACGTGATTAAAACCAATGCGCAGAAAATGGGTGACATTATTAGCGTCATAGACAGTATTGCGTTCCAAACCAATATTCTGGCGCTGAATGCGGCGGTGGAAGCCGCTCGGGCTGGAGAGGCTGGTCGCGGATTTGCCGTGGTGGCTAGCGAGGTTCGCAATCTTGCTCAGCGGTCTGCGCAGTCAGCTAAGGAGATTAATAGCCTAATTTCTGAGTCTTCCCACCATATTCAGGAAGGTGCGGAGCTGGCAGACAAAACCGGGTCAACCATTGCGGAAATGACAGGCGCCATTACTAAGGCAAGCACGATGATGGATAGCATTTCTTATGCGTCTGAAGAACAAAGCCGTGGAGTAGAACAGATCCGCGTGGCGATCACTCAAATGGATCAGGTGACGCAACAGAACGCCGCATTGGTAGAACAGGTGGCAACGACGGCGGCCAATGTGGAAGAGCTTTCTGGCTCATTAACCAATGCAGTAGCGGTATTCCAGATTAAGGGGATGAGTGACAAGCTTACTACTAAGCAAACGGCGACTGACGTTACAGATTTAGAAGAAAACTGGATTTAAGCGCCACCTATTTTTCGTCAGAGGTTTTAAATTTTAAACGTAAAAAAGGGCACCCTAAGGTGCCCTGATATCAGACGTTAACGATCGTTAAAGAAGATTAGTCTTCTTTAGGGCCACGAGCTGCGCGGCGACGGTCGTTTTCTGTCAGGTGACGTTTACGAATACGTACTGATACTGGAGTAACTTCTACCAGTTCGTCGTCATCGATGAATTCCAGAGCTTGTTCCAGAGACATTTTGATCGCAGGAACCAGAGTGGTTGCTTCATCGGTACCGGAAGCACGCATGTTAGTCAGTTTCTTACCGGTCAGGCAGTTTACAGTCAGGTCGTTAGAACGAGTATGAATACCGATGATCTGGCCTTCATAAACTTCAGCACCGTGACCCAAGAACAGCTTACCGCGATCCTGCAGACCGAACAGAGCAAACGCAACCGCTTTACCCTGACCGTTAGAGATCAGCACGCCGTTCTGACGCTGGCCGATATCGCCCGGACGTACATCGTCGTAATGGCTGAAAGTGGAGTACAGCAGACCAGTACCAGAAGTCATAGTCATGAATTCAGTACGGAAGCCGATCAGGCCACGAGCAGGGATGATGTAATCCAAACGGATACGACCCTTGCCATCTGGAACCATGTTTTTAACGTCGCCCTTACGTTCACCCATGGCTTGCATGACTGAACCCTGATGCTGCTCTTCGATATCCAGAGTCACGTTTTCAAATGGTTCTTGCATACGGCCATCAATCTTACGGTTGATAACCTTAGGACGAGATACTGCCAGCTCGAAGCCTTCACGACGCATGTTTTCGATCAGAACCGACAGGTGAAGTTCACCACGGCCTGAAACGCGGAATGCGTCAGCATCTTCGGTTTCTTCAACGCGCAGAGCAACGTTGTGTACCAGTTCTTTCTGCAGACGCTCCAGAATCTGACGGGAGGTCACGTACTTACCTTCTTTACCGCAGAACGGAGAGGTGTTTACGCAGAAATACATGGTCACGGTTGGTTCATCAACGCTCAGCGCAGGCAGAGCTTCAACATTACCGACTTCACAGATGGTGTCAGAAATGTTCAGTTCACCCAGACCGGTGATTGCGATGATGTCGCCAGCTTCAGCAACGTCAGCTTCGATACGCTCCAGACCCATATGGGTCAGAACTTTACCGACTTTACCGTTACGTGTTTTGCCTTCGCTATCGATCAAAGTCACCTGTTGGTTAGGTTTGATTTTACCGCGTTTGATGCGGCCGATACCGATTACGCCTACATAGTTGTTGTAGTCCAGCTGAGAGATTTGCATCTGGAAAGGTGCGTCAGCTTCAACTTGTGGCGGAGATACATGGTCAACAATCGCTTGATACAGCGGAGTCATGTCGTCGGCCATATCGTTATGGTCCAGACCCGCGATACCGTTTAACGCAGAAGCGTAAACGATTGGGAAGTCCAACTGCTCGTCGGTTGCATCCAAGTTTACGAACAGGTCGAATACCTGATCGACAACCCAGTCAGGACGCGCGCCAGGACGGTCAACTTTGTTGATAACCACAATAGGTTTCAGACCATTAGCAAATGCTTTTTTGGTCACGAAACGGGTCTGCGGCATAGGGCCATCCATTGCGTCAACAACCAGCAGTACCGAGTCAACCATAGACATTACACGTTCAACTTCACCACCGAAGTCAGCATGCCCCGGGGTATCCACGATGTTGATACGGTAGTCTTTCCAATTAATAGCGGTGTTTTTCGCGAGGATGGTAATCCCACGCTCTTTCTCCAAATCGTTGGAGTCCATTACGCGTTCAGTTGCTTCTTCACGTTCACCGAATGTACCGGATTGTTGTAGCAACTTGTCAACCAGGGTAGTTTTCCCATGGTCAACGTGCGCAATAATGGCGATGTTACGCAGATTTTCGATCACAGCTTTGCCTCAGGCATTAGAAATAGCGCGCTATTGTACACGTAATAAGCGAGGGACTAAACAAGATCACAAGCATCTCTTATAAACAACCGTAAAAAGGTGAGTTTGTGATCCTATTCACGATGCCAAACGGCGCGGGAATGAACAATTTGCACTGGAATGGTGCATATGAAATCTTACATTGCACCATTCTGGTGCGGAATTCTATTCTAGTGCATAGTCTCCTACCACCAGATACGCCAATTATGCGCTTTCCGAGCGATTTGTAAAGTTGGCATGGTTTTAGCTTGTATAAATTTATGGTGAATAAACCATTTAAATATACAGATTCGTTCCACGACGACCTTAGGCAACCGGGAGTAGAGTATGTCCGCTGAACACGTATTAACAATGCTGAATGAGCATGAAGTCAAATTCGTAGACCTGCGTTTTACTGATACTAAAGGTAAAGAACAGCACGTTACGATCCCTGCTCATCAAGTCAATGCTGACTTCTTTGAAGAAGGCAAAATGTTTGACGGCTCCTCTATCGGTGGATGGAAAGGTATCAACGAATCCGACATGGTGCTGATGCCTGATGCCAGCACTGCGGTTCTGGATCCTTTCTTTGAAGAGCCAACTCTGATTATCCGTTGTGACATTCTTGAGCCAGGCACCATGCAGGGCTACGATCGTGATCCGCGTTCCATCTCTAAACGTGCAGAGGATTTCCTGCGTTCTTCTGGCATTGCGGACACCGTTCTGTTTGGGCCAGAGCCAGAATTCTTCCTGTTCGATGACATTCGCTTCGGCAGCAGCATCCGTGGTTCCCACGTCGCTATCGATGATATTGAAGGCGCATGGAACTCCAGCACCAAGTACGAAGGCGGCAACAAGGGCCATCGTCCTGCGGTGAAAGGCGGTTATTTCCCAGTACCTCCAGTCGATTCTTCGCAAGACATTCGTTCTACCATGTGTCTGACTATGGAAGATATGGGCTTGGTGGTTGAAGCGCATCACCACGAAGTGGCAACCGCTGGTCAGAACGAAGTGGCAACCCGCTTCAATACCATGACCAAAAAAGCTGACGAAATTCAGATTTACAAATACGTGGTTCACAACGTGGCTCACGCGTTTGGCAAAACCGCCACCTTTATGCCTAAGCCAATGTTTGGTGATAACGGTTCTGGTATGCACTGCCATATGTCTCTCTCCAAGAACGGGACTAACCTGTTCGCAGGCGACAAATACGGCGGCCTGTCTGAAATGGCGCTGTACTACATCGGCGGCGTTATCAAACACGCTAAAGCAATTAACGCGTTGGCTAACCCAACCACTAACTCATACAAGCGTTTGGTTCCAGGCTATGAAGCTCCAGTTATGCTGGCGTACTCAGCCCGTAACCGTTCTGCTTCTATCCGTATTCCAGTGGTTGCAAGCCCTAAAGCACGTCGTATCGAAGTGCGTTTCCCAGACCCAGCGGCTAACCCATACCTGTGCTTCGCGGCACTGCTGATGGCTGGCTTGGACGGCATTGCAAACAAAATCCATCCGGGCGATGCGATGGATAAAAACCTGTATGACCTGCCGCCAGAAGAAGCGAAAGAGATCCCAACCGTGGCGGGTTCTCTGGACGAGGCGCTGGCCTGTCTGGATGCAGACCGTGAATTCTTGACCCGTGGTGGCGTGTTCACCGATGACGCGATTGATGCTTACATTGCACTGCGTCAGGAAGAGATGGAACGTGTGCGCATGACTCCACACCCTGTTGAGTTCGAACTGTATTACAGCGTCTAAAACAGCGTTTAATGACACTCGTTTATGCGCTTGGCACCTCTTGGCGAGGTGCCGTTAAAAGATTCAAATTGGTTCGTCGATTTTTTGTTGCCGTGGAAACTTTATACCCATCTTCGGATGGGTTTTTTTCTCCACTTTTCTGAGCAACTCAACTTCTGGGCGGCAGCAGAGAAATTTTTACTCGCCAAATCCCAAGATTTTGAAAGCATGCTAAAGTGCATTTATCTTATTTGCACCAAAACAGTGCAGGAGCTCGTAGTATGGCTGACCAATCCCTGACCGATGCGCAAACCGCACGTAAACAGCCTGATCCTGGGCAGATCCTCAATTCTCTTATTACCTGCGTTTTGCTGCTCGACCGTAATCTGGCGGTGCACTATGCCAACCCCGCAGCTCAGCAACTGCTGGCACAAAGTTCACGCAAATTATTTGGTACACCGCTGCCGGATTTGTTGGGGTATTTTTCACTGAATGTGCGCTTGATGCACGACAGCTTACATGCGGGGCAGGGATTTACCGATAACGAAGTGACGCTGGTGATCGACGGGCATGCGCACATCATGGCGCTGACCGCCCAGCCAATGAGCGATGACTTTATTTTATTGGAACTGTCTCCAATGGATAGCCAGCGTCGCCTTAGCCAAGAACAACTGCAACACGCCCAGCAGGTTGCCGCTCGTGATTTAGTCCGCGGTTTGGCACATGAGATTAAAAACCCGCTTGGAGGATTACGTGGTGCAGCACAACTGTTGGCTAAAGCGTTGCCGGATCAGTCACTGACTGAATACACCAAGGTGATTATTGAGCAAGCCGATCGACTGAGAAATCTGGTTGATCGTCTGCTGGGGCCACAGCGTCCGGGTCAGCATGTGACGCAGAGTATTCATCAGGTAGCAGAACGCGTGTGCCAGTTGGTGTCGTTGGAGTGTCCCGATAATGTCACGCTGGTGCGAGATTACGATCCCAGCCTACCAGAGCTAGAGCACGATCCAGAACAAATAGAGCAGGTGTTGCTGAATATCACACGCAACGCGCTACAGGCGCTAGGTAATGCTGGCGGCACTATAACGCTGCGCACGCGCACCGCATTTCAACTCACGCTGCATGGCGAGCGCTATCGCCTCGCGGCGCGTATAGATATTGAAGATGATGGCCCGGGGATCCCCGCTCATCTGCACGATACTTTATTTTATCCGATGGTCAGCGGCCGTGAAGGTGGTACTGGACTTGGCTTGTCGATTGCGCGAAATCTTATCGATCAGCATCAGGGTAAAATTGAATTTAATAGCTGGCCGGGCCACACCGAATTTTCAGTTTATTTGCCAATTCGCAAGTAACTGACAAAACCGGCGTATAGCCCATCTGTAAACAGAGGTGACGACTATGACAACGCAACAGGGAATCGTCTGGATCGTAGATGATGACAGTTCCATTCGCTGGGTGCTGGAACGCGCACTGACCGGCGCGGGCATGCGCTGTGTCACGTTTGAGAACGGAAATCAGGTGTTAGATGCCTTAGCCACCCAAACGCCAGACGTTTTACTCTCTGATATTCGCATGCCGGGAATGGATGGTTTGGCATTGCTTAAGCAAATTAAACAACGCCATCCGATGCTTCCGGTCATCATAATGACGGCGCATTCTGATTTGGATGCTGCGGTCAGTGCCTATCAGCAAGGGGCTTTCGATTATCTGCCAAAACCGTTTGATATTGATGAAGCGGTAGCTCTTGTTGAACGTGCAATCAGTCATTATCAAGAACAACAGCAGCCAGCACGTAGCCAACCCGTAAACGATCCTGCGGCGGATATCATCGGTGAAGCACCTGCTATGCAGGATGTTTTCCGCATTATAGGCCGCCTGTCTCGCTCTTCCATCAGCGTGCTGATTAACGGCGAGTCGGGTACTGGTAAAGAATTGGTTGCCCATGCTCTGCACCGTCACAGCCCACGTGGAAAAGCGCCCTTTATTGCACTGAACATGGCGGCAATCCCTAAAGACCTGATTGAGTCGGAATTGTTTGGCCATGAAAAAGGGGCATTTACTGGCGCTAATCAAATCCGCCAAGGGCGCTTCGAGCAAGCCGATGGCGGCACGCTGTTTTTGGATGAAATCGGTGACATGCCGTTGGATGTTCAAACCCGCTTGTTACGTGTGCTGGCCGATGGTCAGTTTTATCGCGTAGGGGGCTATGCGCCGGTAAAAGTGGACGTGCGTATTATTGCCGCAACGCATCAAAATCTTGAACAGCGCGTTCAGGAGGGGAAATTCCGTGAGGATTTATTCCATCGGCTAAATGTGATCCGTGTACATCTTCCGCCGTTGCGTGAACGCCGTGAGGATATTCCACGTCTGGCGCGTCACTTCTTAAAAGTAGCCGCTGCCGAATTAGGCGTGGAGGCCAAAGTATTGCATCCAGATACCGAGCTGGCGCTAACGCGCCTGCCGTGGCCTGGTAACGTGCGTCAGTTAGAAAACACCTGTCGCTGGTTAACGGTGATGGCGGCGGGGCAGGAGCTGCTTGTTCAGGATTTACCAAGCGAGCTATTTGAAACAAGCGTACCGGAAACCACGGGCGGAACGTCTCCTTCTGGTCACTGGTCAGCCTTATTAGCTCAATGGGCAGAACATGCTTTACGTTCAGGGCATCAAGATTTGTTATCTGAAGCCCAGCCAGAGATGGAACGTATTCTGTTAACAACGGCTCTGCGCCACACCCAAGGGCATAAACAGGAAGCCGCGAGACTGCTTGGTTGGGGACGTAATACCCTGACGCGTAAGTTAAAAGAGTTGGGCATGGAGTAATATGTCATGATCTATCGGCTGTGTGTTAATGAACTGTATCTGGTTAATAAAAACACAATCGAGCGCACAAAAAAAGGGCTGGTCAGATCTTTCACCGCACCGTGTGGATCGGTATGATCGTCGACACCGTTTTTGGAGGATTATGATGATCGATTCACTGCTTGCCATGATCTCGCATGGTACTGAATTAAGCGCTGCGGCTGGGCACACCTCGCAGACTGCATTTGCTGCCGTATTATGCGCTGCGCTATTTAATTTTTTTGGTTAATCAATTTCACTTTCTTCCCCATCTCTGAAAGGGCGTTGTTAGAACAACGCCCTTTTTTGTTGGCACAATCTTTAAAATGCTCCCTGATTAAGACGTAATTCGGAACCCTGTGTGTGCCTTTCGCTGTTATGCTGAAATAAAAGGGGCTGAATTATCAGACAATCTTGACGCGGCCCTCATTATAAAATCGCGTATCTCCAAGGAGCGAACATGAAACCTGCCATCGTGTTGTATAAAACATTGCCCGCCGATTTACGGCAGAAGCTCGACCAACATTTCACCGTAACCGCCTTTGACGAGCTTTCTCACCAAACCTATCCCGCTTTTTTACAGGCGCTGAAAAATGCTGAAGGGCTGATTGGCTCGGGTGGACGCATTGATGCAGATCTGCTGGCTCAGGCGCCAAAACTGCGAGCGGCTTCAACGATATCGGTGGGTTACGATAATTTTGATGTCGACGAGATGACGCGTCGCCATATTTTACTGATGCATACGCCGACGGTGTTAACTGAAACCGTAGCAGACACGCTGATGGGCTTAATGTTGGCAACCGCTCGCCGCATTCCTGAGTTGGATGCATGGATACGCGCAGGTCATTGGAATGACAGCCTGGATGCGAAGTATTACGGAACCGACGTTCACCATAAAACCATCGGTATTCTTGGCATGGGGCGCATCGGTATGGCGCTGGCGCAGCGCGCCCACTTTGGCTTTGGTATGAAGGTACTTTACAACACACGTACGCCAAATCTGGAAGCCAACCAAAAATATGCGGCTCAGCATTGCGATTTGGACACCCTGTTGGCGCAGTCTGATTTCGTCTGCATTACGCTGCCGTTGACGCCACAAACGCACCACATGATTGGGCGTGAGCAATTAGACAAAATGAAAAAGAGCGCCATTTTAATCAATGCGGGGCGCGGCCCTGTGGTTGATGAAGATGCACTGGTTGAAGCGCTTAAAGATGGAACAATCCTTGCGGCTGGCTTAGATGTTTTCGAGCGGGAACCTTTGCCAAAAGACTCTGAGCTAATGACGCTCAAAAATGTCGTGCTAGCACCCCATATCGGCTCTGCGACACACGAAACCCGTTATGGGATGGCGGAATGTGCGGTAGATAACCTGATTGCGGCATTAACGGGAACAGTAAAGGAAAACTGCGTGAATCCGCAGGCGGCACATAAAAAATAGAAATCATCAGGGCAGGTATAACCTGCCCATAACGCTTTGCTTTACCTAAATCGGCGAGCTATCTATAAAGAATAATAGTGCTCTTTGACCTGCTGCCAGTCTTCAGAAGGGATAGGCGACAAATATTTTTCTAACTGCTTAAAATCATGCTGCACTGCTTTTTGTCTCACCCAGCGGCGGCGACTTTTTTCTAAGTCCAAAAATCCAGCCAATACTTCACCACGGCTCTTCACATAAATATGACGCACGTAGCAGCAGCCATGCTGGCGATTAACGCTGTGCATTTTTTTGAAGGCAACGGCGATCTGTTTAAACATTTCTGCCTTTACTTCAGGACTGCAGTCGAGATGCATATTTTGTTCATACCAGTCTCCAATGCTGACGAAATCCTTCATATCTTCCGTCACCAATAATGCTCGCCACTCACCGTTAATTTGCAACGCTTTGCCATAAACGATTTTGGGAACAATCACGCCAGCCGCAGCGAGTTCATCGATGACTTGAATCTCACGCACAATCGTTGGGCGACCAAACGGATAACGTAGCGAGTGGAATAGATGCGCTACCTGACGTTTTACATAGAGTGTTTTTCCGTCACGTTCGATGCGCTGAACGCCACTCATACCTTTGCGCCGTTCGTTGGGTTCTTCGACCCAATCACCTTCGGTTGCCCACCAGCGCTGAAATTCTTCTAACTCTTTTTTCGATGCCATACCCGCCCCTTGCGAGAAATTTTCTTCACTTAATCACCGTTTGGACATCCCAAAATCCAACGCGGAAGATACTCCATAATGAAATAATAATCACAACAACTAATAGTTAACTTAGCTTAAAAAGCGGTGTTTACCAGTGTTGTCCTCGCTATTTATGGCCTTGTAGATAATTTGCGCTGTGTAATGCATGAGGCATGTGATTGGAGGAAGAGAAAATGAATTAGCGGACACCAAATATCCAATTTGCAGTTTTAATAGGTGAATCGTTTCATAATGGCTGCGGTTATGTGGTTTACACCACAGTTGTCTGCAGCGGCTTTTGCGAGAATCTGCAGTAACTATAAGTGGTTATGACATTTTCATGGGCCACCGGCGAGCAAGTCATATGCCGCCTTTTATTACCTGTTAATCAAGGATGTGTACGATGAGCGATATCGCCCTTACGGTGAGTATGCTGGCGCTCGTTGCTGTTCTGGGATTGTGGATCGGCAATTGGCGTATATATGGTGTGGGGCTCGGAATCGGTGGTGTGCTGTTTGGTGGGATTGTGGTTGGTCATTTTGCACAATCGTATGATCTCAGTCTTAACGGCGATATGCTGCATTTCATTCAGGAATTCGGACTGATTTTATTCGTATATACCATTGGGATTCAGGTCGGTCCTGGCTTCTTCTCCTCTCTGCGTGTATCTGGACTGAGGTTGAATGGCTTTGCCATTCTTATGGTGGTTTTGAGCGGTATTGTCACTGCGTTAGTCCATAAGATTTTTGATGTTCCTCTGCCTGTCATTTTAGGCGTATTTTCTGGCGCGGTAACCAACACACCAGCGCTAGGCGCTGGGCAACAAATCCTGACCGATTTAGGCTCGGACCCCGCGTTAGTCGATAAAATGGGGATGGGCTATGCCATGGCTTATCCGTTCGGGATTTGTGGCATTTTGCTGGTGATGTGGATCCTGCGCTTAATATTTCGCATCAGCGTTGATGCTGAAGCTAAAGACTTTGATTCAAAAAATGGATTGAAGCATGAGCTGCTACAAACGATGAATATCTCGGTGCGAAATCCAAATTTAGTGGGATTGCCTATCCGTGATGTGCCTATTATCAACAGTGATGAAATTGTTTGTTCACGCCTAAAACGGGGTGAACATTTGATGGTTCCCATGCCTAATACAATATTGGAGCTGGGAGATCTTATCCATCTGGTAGGGCAACGACAGGATTTGGAAAACGCGCGTTTGGTGATCGGCGATCAGGTCGATGCTTCGCTTTCCACACGTGGTACGGAGCTTCAGGTTAGCCGCGTCGTGGTGACTAACGAAAAAGTATTGGGCAAGAAAATCCGTGATCTGAATCTAAAGCAAAAGTATGACGTCGTTATTTCACGCCTTAATCGATCCGGTGTAGAACTGGTGGCGAGCAGCAATGCCAGCCTCCAGTTTGGTGATATTTTGAATCTGGTAGGGCGACCTGAATCTATCGATCAGGTTGCGGATATCGTCGGGAATGCTCAGCAGAAGCTGCAACAGGTGCAGATGCTACCGGTATTTATCGGTATCGGGCTCGGTGTTTTGCTTGGCTCTATCCCACTTTTTATCCCAGGGTTTCCAGCAGCGCTGAAGCTAGGATTGGCCGGTGGCCCTCTTGTCGTGGCATTAATCTTGGGACGTATCGGCAGCATCGGTAAACTGTATTGGTTTATGCCTCCAAGCGCTAACCTTGCGCTGCGCGAGCTGGGGATTGTGCTGTTCTTATCGGTTGTGGGGCTGAAATCGGGTGGGAACTTTATCGATACGCTGGTTAACGGCGATGGAGTTTCATGGATTGGCTACGGTATTTTGATCACCGCCATCCCGCTGCTCACGGCAGGCATTCTGGCCCGATCCATGGCGAAAATGAACTACCTGACTATCTGCGGTATGTTAGCTGGCTCAATGACCGATCCTCCGGCGCTGGCTTTTGCTAATGGCCTACACCCCACTAGCGGCGCAGCAGCGCTGTCATATGCAACAGTTTACCCATTGGCGATGTTCTTAAGGATTATGTCTCCACAGCTGTTAGCAGTGATTTTTTGGACAATGTAGTGGCATAAGCATGGGGCTAGGGTGGAAGTGGGTTCTATCATGCATTCTTTCAACACGGAAATGCGTCAGAATCTTTCTATGTAAGAATGGTGAGTGGTTTCGTCCGCCCGTTAGCATTTATGTGTCCATGACACCGCTGGCGTAGG
>NZ_KV824216.1:145180-178853 GCF_001816025.1 Hafnia sp. HMSC23F03 | reverse complement strand
ACCCCTAATTTAAAAAAACTTTTCAACCGCGCAAGTTTTCATCAGAAACCGTAAATTTGGAGATTAAATACTCAACTCTCGTAGCTCTGAGAAGCCCATACGGTGCAATACGGGCAAAAGTGCCTCAGTATCGCTATTCGTTTTCGTGGCATACGCCACATCATCTTCTGTACTCAATGTATTTTCTTGGTTTGCAACCAGCCAAGCAACTCGGCGAGCAATAGCGGCACCAGAATCGACCAACCGTGTTCCATCAGGCAATACCGCAGCCAACTCCTCGCGCAGTAAAGGAAAATGCGTGCATCCTAAAACTACAGTGTCTGGCGGCTCAGCCATTGACAGCCATGGGCGTAGAATTTTCTTCAATACGGCATGATCAATCACTTCACCATGCAACTTCGCTTCAGCTAGCACCACCAGCTCAGACGAGCCGAGCATTTTGATATCACAGTCTGTCGCAAAACGGGCGATGAGATCGTGAGTGTATGAGCGCTGCACCGTCGCCTTGGTTGCTAAGAGCCCGACAACGCCATTACGCGTTAACTTCGCCGCGGGTTTAATCGCTGGCACCACACCCACAATAGGGAAGCTAAAACGCTCACGCAGTGCGGGAAGCGTAATAGTACTCGCCGTGTTGCACGCGATGATGACAATAGAGAGAGGATGGCGCTTTTGCACTTCGGCAACAGTTTTGACGACACGCTCAATAATGAACGCCTCATCTTTTTCCCCATAAGGGAATCCCTGATTGTCGAATGCATAGATGTAATGGAGATCCGGCAGCAAATTGCGGATCTCCTGATATACAGATAACCCACCCACGCCGGAATCGAAAACCAGCGCAGTAGGTTTGGCAGTCGCTACATCATTAGAAGGTGTAGCTACCGGTGAGATAATATTCTCTACCTGCGGTTTGGTAGCCATAAGCCGTTTCATAATCTTTATCTAACAGGTTGGCGATTCTACCACGAACTGTGAGATGAGACGTAACCGGATAGGAAGCTGAAATATCGACTGTGCTGTAGCTTGGCAACACCCGCTGAGTACTGTTGGAAGTGTTATTGTCGTAACGACGCCCATAGTATTGGTATGAAACATCCATATCGAAGTTAAACATCGTCCAATCGAGCTGATATTTTGCCTGTCGCTTCGCACGACGCGCTAATACCTCATCCGTCTTATCATTGCGTGGATCCATATACTGCAAGGTGACCTGATGGGTAAAGATGCCGGTATCAATACTTCCGGTCCATTCCACCCCTTTAATAGTTGCAGAATCGATGTTGTAGTAGGTACCTAAATTAGTGTCACCATCATAAGAATAGGTTATCAGATTTTCGATCTTGTAATGATAAGCCGACAACCGCCAGTCAAGCGGCCCCGTTAACCCTTCGAGCCCAGCTTCCCATTGCTTGGAGGCTTCTGGTTTCAGATTTGGATTGGAATCAATGTTAAAACGCGTTGATCCAAACTGCTGCCCAAGGGATGGAGCCAAGAATCCGGTGCCGTAAGATAGGGTAGTTCTATAACCAGGCGTGAACTCCCAACCGGCCGCAGTTTGCCATGTACCGTGCCAGCCAAACTGTTCATCTTTATCTTCACGCCCGGAGGCTTCCAGCGTGACGTCCCCTAGCTTTTGCTGACCGCTGAGGTATAGACCCGTGTTATCACGTTTGTAGGTATCAGACTTACTGGTGTCAGAGGATGTTAAACGCTGCTGCTGCCAATCCACACCAGCACTGATTTGCCCGTGTTCGAGACTATAAGTATTACCCCACTGGATATTACGCTGATCCATATCGTCAAGGGTGGAACCATCATGGTAGCGACCATATTCACTGCTGTAATTGTAATCTTTAACCTTCTGATAACTACCTGTCAGTTGAGAAGAATACGCGCCCGACGAAAAGCGTAGTCCAGCATCATAGGTATGGTTGTAGGTTTGACCTTCATTAGCACTATAGGCTGGCTTGAATGGCGGGCTACCTAAGTCATAATCACTGTTATTGGTATAGCCGTAACCACGGGCAAAACCAGAAAGCTCGTTGCTAAACTGGTGGTCTACGCCGCCCCAGAAGGTTTTATTACGGTAACCGTCATCGTCACGATCTGGCGCATAGGTTGATCCCGGCTGCACATTAAAACCCTTAGTGCTTTCATAAGAACCAGCCAAGGTGACTTTGGTATTATCACTCACGTTATGACGCACGCTGCCGTCATACTGCTGGAACCCTTTGGAGCCCACGCCAGCATTAATCTGCGCGCCTTCTTTGTCTGTTTGTGTAATCACGTTGATTACGCCACCCATGGCACCAGAACCATATACCGCCGAGCGAGGCCCTCTTATATATTCAACTCGTTGAACCAAAGAGATTGGGATTTGGTTGAAATCAGCAGTATTTGAAATCCCTGGGCGCGCAACTGGAATACCATCCACCAGCACTAAAACCTGATTCGCATTGGTACCACGGATATACATTGTTGAACTCTGCCCCATCCCACCATTCTGCACGATATCCACACCGGGTAAGCGGCGCATAACATCGTTTAGTGTTTTAGCCTGCCAGCGGTCGATGTCGTCTCGGGTGACAATATCCGTTGGAGCCAACACGGTAGATACCGGTTGAGCAAAGCGTGAGGCGGTTACGACTACATCATCATTACTATTTGCAGATGAATCAGAACGCGTGTCAGAAGTATCTTGCGCCCAACCGGAGAAAGCAGTGACAGACAAGGCTGCCATCAGCGCATTTTTTTTTATAGTCATGCAAAAGCATCCAAACTTAATTGGCAGGATGCCGCGAGCCGTGGCGTTAATTCGCGAAAACCACGTGAAGCGACGTATTCCGGCAGGTCTTCGGGCTTAGGATTTGCGTATCTTCTAATACGCACCGGGCGATGACTTCCCATCTGCAATGACAGTGTCAAAATATCGCCGTGACTTCCCCATACCGCTGCGCGTCAGCTCCGGATTCAAACCGGATTCCCTTTTCACTCTCCACTGGAGACCGGGCCGCCATGCTAAGTGAAAACCTATTCAGATGTCTAGACTTCTATGATTACGAAATAGAATAAGTCACAGAGCTGGACATCATTATTCCATCGCCTACAATCGCCCCTCTATTATTACGCTAGTGAGAAATGCCATGACCCCGAATACGCTGCCAACCGATCAATATGATGCCCAACTCACGGAGAAGATCACCCGACTGGCCAACATGATGACCCCGTTTGCGGCGCCTGAGATCGAGGCATTTCGCTCACCAGCCAGCCATTACCGTATGCGCGCCGAGTTTCGCGTATGGCATGATGAGTCCGATCTTTACCACATCATGTTCGATCAGCAGACGAAGCAGCGAATTCGTGTTGATCAGTTCCCAGCGGCAAGTGAACTGATCAACCGTTTGATGACCGTCATGATGGATGAACTGCGCCCAAATCAGGTTTTGCGCTTTAAACTGTTCCAGATCGACTATCTGTCGACGATGAACAATAAAGTCGTGGTTTCTCTTCTTTATCACCGCAAGCTGGATGCGGAATGGAAAGCACAGGCCGAAGCGCTACGCGATCGCCTGCGAACTCAAGGTTTTGACATACAGCTGATTGGCCGAGCGACCAAAACCAAAATCTGTTTAGATCAGGATTATGTTGATGAGTGCCTGCCGGTTGCCGGTCGTGACATGGTCTATCGTCAGGTAGAAAATAGCTTTACTCAACCTAATGCCGCGGTGAACATCAAAATGCTCGAATGGGCACTAGACGTCACCAAGGATTCTAAGGGCGATCTGCTGGAACTGTACTGTGGCAACGGCAACTTCTCTCTTGCGCTGGCGCGTAATTTTAACCGCGTATTAGCCACCGAAATTGCTAAACCTTCTGTCGCGGCTGCACAGTTTAATATTTCCGCCAACCACATTGATAACGTACAGATCATTCGCATGGCGGCGGAAGACTTTACTCAGGCAATGAACGGCGTGCGCGAGTTTAAACGCTTGGAAGGCATTGATCTAAAAAGCTACCAGTGTGAAACCATTTTTGTTGATCCCCCGCGCAGCGGCCTAGATGACGATACATTACGCATGGTGCAGGCATATCCGCGCATTCTGTATATCTCCTGCAACCCTGAAACGCTGAGTGCCAATTTGGAAACGCTGCACGAAACCCATCAGGTAAAACGCTTAGCGTTGTTCGATCAGTTCCCATATACCCATCATATGGAATGCGGCGTATTGCTGGAAAAGCGTCGTTAATTTCAGGCTCACATTGAATGCAAAAAGGCAGCCAAGCGGCTGCCTTTCTTATATAAGTTATCTGCGGCTATTACGTGGATATCACTCAGGATCGTGGAAGTCTTTGTCACTATCCAGCTCGGCATTTTTCTTGAATGCCTTAATGCGATAGGCAATCCAAAAGACCAAGACAATACACAGGATAGTTGGCATAAAGTTGGAGCCAATTTCTGGGTACTCTACACGCACAATGGCGCTATACATCAGCAAGCCAAGCAAGAAACATGAAGAGGAGAGAACCGGCATACCTTCAGGCATTGAGCAGTTCAGATAGCGCTGATGCAGGCAATAAACAGATAAAACCAGCGCTAACAGCGGAAACACCGAAAACGGCACGACAGAGCTAAATAATGCGGCAAAAGAACCACTGATAGAAAGCCCAGCAACCAAAGACAGAACTAATGTTCCCACATCCAAACGACTTTTGATCATGACCAACCCTATGCTTTAAATTTATTCCTGAGGCTGAGCCTGCTGCCCGACATTTTCGTGTATATGCGCTATATGTGCTTTTTCTTGCTCACGGCGGTACCAATAATAAGCGCCCTTGGAAATCATCCGCAATTGCAACACTAAACGTTCTTCCAACAAACGGCGGTGTTCCATATCAATATCTAACGCTTCGGCACCTGCGCTAAATACGATAGTCACCATTGCCTCGGCCTGAGCTTCGGTAAAGCTGCGCGGCATATGATTTTCGATTTCAAGATAGTCTGCAAGTTCCGCAATAAAATGCTGAACTTCACGCTGAACTGCAGCACGAAACGCAGCCGAAGTGCCGGAACGTTCCCGCAATAACAGCCGAAAAGCATTCGGGTTATTGCCGATAAATTCCATAAAAGTCGCCACCGAAGTGCGGATAACGCTGCCCCCTTTGGCAATACGCTGACGAGCCTGACGCATTAGCTGACGCAGCATCAACCCGCTTTCATCCACCATCGTTAATCCTAACTCATCCACATCGCGAAAATGGCGATAGAAGGAAGTAGGCGCAATACCGGCCTCCCGAGATACTTCACGCAGGCTCAAACTCGCAAAGCTCCGCTCAGCGCTAAGCTGGTTAAAAGCGGCTTCTATCAGTGAACGACGAGTTCGTTCTTTTTGTTGCGCTCTGACGCCCATATTAATATCCGGTTAAATGTAAGTTTCTTCATCCACCGTAGGCTTTTTAAGATTTTGATACGGTGGTTAAACGCCACTATATCAAACTTTACCCCAACCATACCTCTATGACCTTGTGAACTGTATAGCTAGGATGACAAAAATAGGGTGTGAATTGCCACGAAAAGCATAGGGATGATTGGGGATACCTTGTTATTATGTTAAGGTAACGTTGTATTTTTGTATAAGAAAGGCCTACCCTACATGCAACAGCACTATTCTTTTGATGCCATAGTCATTGGCTCAGGTCCCGGTGGTGAAGGCGCCGCCATGGGTCTGGTAAAACAAGGCGCGCGGGTTGCCGTAATAGAACGGCATTTTAGCGTCGGCGGCGGATGTACCCACTGGGGCACCATCCCATCAAAAGCACTTCGCCACGCCGTTAGCCGCATTATCGAATTTAACCAGAATCCTCTTTACAGCGACAACTCCCGAATTCTTAAATCCACTTTCCCCGATATTTTGCGCCATGCCGATAGCGTGATTAATCAGCAAACTCGCATGCGTCAGGGATTTTACGAGCGCAACCATTGCCAGTTGTTCTCTGGTGATGCTGAGTTTATTGACGCCAATACCATCAGCGTCAGCTATCCCGATGGAACCCGTGACACCCTAAGTGCAAAAAATATCATCATTGCCTGCGGTTCGCGTCCGTATCATCCATCCGGTGTCGATTTCAAACATCCACGCATTTACGATAGCGATTCCATTCTGCAACTTAACCATGAACCACAGCACATCATTATCTACGGAGCTGGGGTAATTGGCTGCGAATATGCCTCGATCTTCCGTGGTTTGAGCGTAAAAGTCGATCTCGTCAATACACGCGACCGTTTACTGGCATTCCTCGATCAAGAAATGTCAGACGCACTCTCTTACCATTTCTGGAACAATGGCGTCGTTATTCGCCACAACGAAGAATTTGAGCAAATTGAGGGCGTGGAAGATGGCGTCATCATGCACCTCAAGTCCGGTAAAAAAGTCAAAGCCGATTGCCTGCTGTATGCCAATGGGCGCACCGGTAACACCGACGCATTGAAGCTGGAAAATGTGGGGCTCGAGGCTGATGGACGCGGCCTTCTGAAGGTCAACAGCATGTACCAAACGGCGATCTCACATATCTATGCCGTCGGCGATGTTATTGGCTACCCAAGTTTAGCTTCTGCGGCATACGATCAGGGTCGTATCGCGGCCCAAGCCATTATGCAAGGCGAAGCCAACGTACATCTGGTTGAAGATATCCCAACAGGAATTTATACCATTCCTGAAATCAGCTCGGTGGGCAAAACCGAACAGGAACTCACAGCAATGAAAGTGCCGTATGAGGTTGGCCGTGCGCAGTTTAAACATCTGGCGCGCGCGCAAATTGCTGGCATGAGCGTGGGTAGTCTGAAGATCTTGTTCCACCGAGAAACTAAACAGATCTTGGGGATCCACTGTTTTGGCGAGCGTGCCGCCGAGATCATCCATATCGGTCAGGCAATCATGGAACAAAAAGGAGAAGGTAATACCATTGAGTATTTCGTGAATACTACCTTCAACTATCCGACCATGGCCGAAGCCTATCGCGTCGCGGCACTTAACGGGTTAAACCGCCTGTTCTAGAGCGCTGCACTGCTGCTTCATCACACCTTGCATATGCTCGCGGATCACTTCCGCGAGCTGTTCATAGCGCGCGCGCAGCGGAGACCCCGGACGATAAACTAGCGCAATAGTGCGTTTGGGTTCTGGTTTGTAACATTGCAGATAGCAAATACCATCACGTTCACGCTCTGGCGGAACCGCCAATGCTGGCAGCAAAGTAATACCGCTTCCTGCCGCCACCATATTGCGTAATGTCTCCAGACTGGTTGCACGAAAATGCGTATCTTCATCCGCCCCAGCTTGGAAACAAAAACCCATCGCCTGATCGCGTAAACAGTGCCCATCTTCCAGCATCAACAGATGTTCACCAGACAGTTCGGACATCGCAATTTTGTCTTTGCTTGCCAGAGGATGTCCGTTATACACCGCGAGTTTCATTGGCTCATCAAACAATGGTACTTCGATAAAAGCTTCGGTCTCTTTCACTAACGCCAAAATTGCACAGTCCAGCTTACCGCTGTCCAGCTGTGCAAGCAGTTGCTGAGTCTGCGCTTCATGCAGATACATCTCCAGCTTCGGGAACGTTTGGTGCAGTGTGGGGATAATCTGTGGCAACAAATACGGTGCGACGGTCGGGATCAAGCCAATATGCAGAGGGCCGGACATCGCCTCTCCCTGCTGGCTAGCCATTTCTTTAAGAACCTTCACTTCCCGCAGCACCGTACGCGCTTGATCAACCAGCAATAAACCTGCCTGAGTGAACAACACTTTACGGCTTGTACGCTCCAGAAGCATCACGCCCAGTTCATCTTCCAGCTTACGAATCTGACCGCTCAACGTGGGCTGGCTAACATGGCATGAATCCGCCGCGCGGCGAAAATGGCGGTGTTCAGACAGCGCCACTAAGTATTCTAAATCTCGAATATTCATTTTTATCCTCCGAGCCATGATAGCTCATGGCGATAAATAAGATAGCAATGAACGATTAGAACTATCAAGCCTAAGTGTGAATAATGTCCATCAACGAACGGCGACATGCCAACACCAGTGATTTTTAATCTAATAATTAAAGGGTTAATCCATGTTTACTAGCCAAGAAGGTAAGAAAATTCCACAGGTAACTTTCCACACCCGTCAGGGCGACCAGTGGATTGACGTCACTACCGATGACCTGTTCAAAGACAAAACCGTTATCGTATTTTCTCTGCCAGGCGCATTCACTCCGACCTGCTCATCTAGCCACCTACCACGCTATAACGAGCTGGCTCCGATTTTCCATGAGAAAGGTGTCGACAGCATTCTGTGTGTTTCTGTGAACGATACCTTCGTGATGAATGCTTGGAAGGCCGATCAAAAAGCTGAGCACATTACTTTCGTTCCAGACGGCAACGGCGAATTCACCAAAGGCATGAACATGCTGGTTGAAAAAGCCGACCTTGGTTTCGGCCCTCGCTCATGGCGTTACTCCATGCTGGTTCGCAACGGCGTGGTAGAAAAAATGTTTGTTGAACCAAACAAACCAGGTGACCCATTTGAAGTCTCTGATGCCGATACCATGCTGAAGTATCTGGCTCCCGATTTCAAAGTGCAGGCGTCTGTTTCCCTGTTCACCAAACCAGGTTGCCCATACTGCGCCAAAGCGAAACAAATGCTACAAGACCGCGGTATTCAATACGAAGAAATCGTGCTGGGTAAAGATGCAACGACCGTTAGCCTGCGTGCTGTAACGGGTCGCGCCACTGTTCCACAAGTTTACATTGGTGGGCAGCATATCGGCGGCAGTGATGACTTAGAAGTCTACCTGCAACAAGCCTAATAACCTGCAGCAGTCGTTATTATAAAAAAAGAAAGCCAACACTTTGGCGGGCTTGTCCCGCCTTTTTTTTCCGGTTTCAGGAGATAGCTTGATGAAAGAACTCAATGTTGACGTGGCCGTAATCGGCGGCGGAACTGCTGGCTTAGGTGCCTATCGCGCAGCCAAACTCTCAACGCCAAGCGTAGTTATGATCGAAGGTGGCCCATTCGGGACGACCTGTGCGCGCGTGGGGTGTATGCCTTCAAAATTATTGATCGCTGCGGCCGAAGCCGTGCATCAAATTGAGCGAGCTCCTGGCTTTGGGGTTCATCCACAAGGCGAAATCAAGATTGATGGCCGCGAAGTGATGGCGCGCGTTAAGCGTGAACGCGACCGCTTCGTGGGTTTTGTGATGGAAGGCGTCATCAGTATTCCTGACAGCGACAAAATTCTCGGCTATGCCCGTTTTATTGATGACAACACTTTGCAGGTTGACGATCACACCCGCATCGTCGCAAAACGCATCGTGATAGCCACAGGTTCCCGCCCGACATGGCCGGCACCGTGGAATGAGCTGGGCGATCGCCTCATCATTAACGATGACGTATTTAACTGGGATGACCTGCCTGAATCCGTTGCCGTATTTGGCCCCGGTGTTATCGGCTTGGAGCTAGGCCAAGCGCTCCATCGGTTAGGCGTGAAAGTAAAAGTATTTGGCGTTGGCGGCGCAGTAGGGCCGTTAACCGATAGTGATGTACGTGACTACGCTCGCCGTGCTCTAGGCGAAGAGTTCTATCTCGATCCTGATGTGAAAGTAGAGATCATGCAGCGCGAAGGCGATCGCGTATTTATCCGCTATCAGGATTTAGACGGTAAACCGCAGGAAATCATGGTCGACTACGTGCTGGCCGCGACCGGACGCCGTCCAAACGTAGATAATCTGGCGATTGAAAACACCTCTCTGGAGCTCGACGCCCGCGGTGTTCCTGTGGCCGATAGATTAACAATGCAAACCAGCGTGCCACATATCTTTATCGCCGGTGATGCCAGTAACCAGCTACCGCTGTTGCATGAAGCCAGCGATCAGGCTCGTATTGCTGGAGATAACGCAGGAAGCTATCCAGAAATTAAGCCCGGCTTACGCCGGAGTTCCATTTCTGTCGTCTTCTCTGATCCGCAGATTGCGATGGTCGGTTCCACCTACCGCGAGCTAAGCCAAAAATATGGCGCCTGCGGCTGCTTCGAAGTGGGAGAGGTGTCCTTTGAAAATCAGGGGCGTTCTCGCGTAATGCTACGCAATAAAGGTCTATTGCACGTTTATGGCGAACAAGGTACTGGCAAGTTCCTCGGCGCTGAAATGATGGGACCTGAGGTTGAACACATTGCACATCTGCTGGCATGGGCGCATCAGCAAGGCATGACTGTTGATCAAATGCTGGATATGCCGTTCTACCATCCCGTGATTGAAGAAGGCCTGCGTACCGCGCTGCGTGATTTACAAAGTAAGTTGCGTATCGGGGATACCGAAACAGAGCGTTGCATGCGCTGTCCGGGCGAATAACCTCACTGCATTTGTATTAAAACCGGGCATTGCCCGGTTTTTCTCTATGGTGCTAAAGGCGTTATAGCAAACGCTGTTTTGCGTCTGCAATGGCCTGAGCCACCTGATGTGGAGATACGCCCCCTTTGGCGCTTCGCTTATCTAAGCAAGATTGCAGTGACAGAATAGGATAAACGTCGTCACCAATCACACTGCTGAATTTTTGCAGCTCGCTAAGGCTTAATGCCTCCAAAGCTTTGCCCTGTTTGATAGCACCAACTACCGCTTCACCCACAATATGATGAGCCTCGCGGAAAGGAACACCTTTCGCCACGAGATAATCTGCCAGTTCGGTGGCGTTTGCATAGCCTTGCTCAGCCGCTTCCTGACAACGTGGGCGTTTAACCTGAATCCCGTCCAAGACTAAGGCTGCCATATGCAGACAGTCCATCCACGTATCCAGAGCATCAAACAGACCTTCTTTGTCTTCTTGCATATCTTTGTTGTAAGCCAAAGGCAGGCCTTTCAACGTCATCATCATACCGGTCAACGCGCCCTGCACGCGGCCACATTTGCCACGGATAAGTTCCAGCGCATCGGGGTTTTTCTTCTGCGGCATGAGAGACGAACCTGACGTCACGCGATCTGACAATTCAACAAAATTGGCTTCACCGCTGTTAAAGAAGATCAAATCTTCTGCAAAGCGTGACAGATGAACCATGCCGATAGAGGCGTTAGAGAGCAACTCCAGCACATGATCGCGATCGGAAACGCTATCTAAACTGTTGCGCGTGGCGCTTGAAAAACCTAACCATCCTGCCAGTTGCTCACGATCGATAGGATAAGCGGTACCCGCCAAAGCCCCACACCCGAGCGGGCTAACATCCAAACGTTTCAGCGTATCGTGCAAACGGCTTTCATCACGCGCCAGCATTTCAGCATAGGCTAAGCACCAGTGAGCAAAGGTTACGGGTTGTGCACGTTGAAGATGGGTATAACCCGGCATCACCGCGTCCTGATTGGCTTCCGCCGTGACTATCAGCGCCTGCTGCAATTGCTGCACCGCCTGTAATAACTCACCAATTTCATTTTTACACCACAGCTTCAAGTCCGTCGCGACCTGATCGTTACGGCTGCGGCCAGTGTGCAATTTTTTACCTAAATCGCCCACTTTATTGATCAACTGGGTTTCGACCCAGCTATGAATATCTTCGGCGTCGCTGGCTAAAATGGCTTCTGGATTCGCTTGAACTTCCTCAAGCAAAATCCCTAATGCATCTTCCAACTTCTGCTGTTCTTCCACCGTTAATACATTGACGGTGACCAAAGCCTTTGACCACGCCACTGAGCCGGTAATGTCCTGCTCAGCCAATCGGTAATCAAACCGCAGTGAGTCATTGAATTGCTTAAACCGCTGGTCTGCCGCCTGACTGAACCGCCCGCCCCATAGTGCCATGTGATGCTCCGTTATGATGAATAACCTTGCGGAAGTTTAATTCCCGCAAAAAATTTAAGCGTCCAAAATAAAAGTATTACTGTAAATAGGCGTTATTGTCGCAGCCTTGTTGGGTAAGGACAGCCCGACCCAACATGGCGCAAGTAAGATTGCCTACTTATTTCTTCTCGTTCAGCGCACGGATACGTGATGACAACGAGAATAAACGAATGAAGCCGCCAGCGTGGCTGTGGTCATACACATCATCTTCGCCAAAGGTCGCGAACTCTTCGTTATACAAGCTGTTGCCCGATTTTTTCTGAATCGCCGTCGCTTGCCCTTTATACAGCTTAATCACCACTTCGCCATTCACATCTTTAGCGATGGAATCAGCGGCTGCCTGAATTGACTCACGCAGCGGTGCAAACCAGCGACCATCGTAAACCACGTAGGACATCTCTTGCCCCAATTGTTCACGCCATTTAAAGCTATCGCGATCCAAAACGAGCTGTTCTACGCCGCGCAGAGCCGCCATCATGATCGTGCCCCCCGGTGTTTCATAGCAGCCACGAGATTTAATCCCAACCAGACGGTTCTCTACAATATCAATACGACCAACACCATGCTTCGCACCGAGAACATTAAGCGCCTCTAAACAGGCAAACGGACTCATCTTTTTACCATTAACGGAAACAACTTCGCCCTTTTCTACGCCAACCGTCACTAATTCAGACTCATTTGGCGCATCTTCAGGTGAATTTGTCCATACCCAGCAATCTTGGTTGGCGGCATTCCACGGGCTTTCCAACACGCCACCTTCTGTAGAAATATGCCACGCGTTAGCGTCACGGCTGTAGATTTTCTCCAGCGATGCGGTAGTGGGGATATCACGCACTTTTAAATAATCGAGCAGCGCTTCGCGAGAACGTAGATCCCACTCACGCCAAGGAGCGACCACTTTAAGCTGTGGTGCCAATGCGGTGTAGGTCGTTTCGAAACGCACCTGATCGTTACCTTTACCCGTCGCGCCGTGACACAGCGCATCTGCACCCAGTTTTAGAGCAAGCTCTACCTGAGCCTTCGCAATCAGTGGACGCGCCATGGATGTGCCTAATAGGTAAGTACCTTCATACAGCGCACCCGTTTTCAGCACTGGGTAAACATAATCTTTGATGAATTCTTCGCGCAAATCGGCGATGTAGCAGGATGAAGCGCCAGAACGCAGGGCTTTCTCTTCAACGCCAACCAAATCTTCACGCTCTTGGCCAATATCAGCCACGAATGCGATAACTTCACAGTCACCATAGTTTTCTTTCAGCCAAGGAATGATTGCTGAGGTATCTAAGCCGCCAGAGTAAGCCAGAACGATTTTACTGATGCCTTGCGTTGCCATAGTCTTTTCCTTTATCTCAATAACTTAAAATTTTTCAGTTAAATTAGGTCGTTTGAAGTATGACGAGTAATCAATTCGCGAGAATTCTGGTGCCTACTGGCACACCGTTAAACAATGCTGGAAGCTTCTCAGCATGGCGCCAGCTTGCAATATCGACGGGTCTTCCCAAAGACCGAGCGGCATCAAGCGCAGCGTTTACTTTTACAACCATTCCATCGGTGATAATGCCTTGCGCGATCAGCTGTTCGGCTTTAGCTGCCGTCATTTCTTCAATGCGCTGCCCTTTGCCATCCAGAATTCCGCTAACGTCCGACAGTAAAATCAGATCGGCCCCCAGCGTTGCAGCCAACGCCGTTGCCGCTTGGTCTGCATTAACATTCATTAACTCACCCTCAGCCGTGATACCCACCGAACTGATGATAGGCAAATAGCCCGTCGCCAACAGCGTGGTCACTAATGCGGGAGAACCTGCTTTTGCCTTGCCGACATGACCGAGCTCTTCCGACAGTTGGCTAACTTCCACCATATCGCCGTCGCCCAGAGATAAACCCACCGCTGAAATATGGTGTTTTTTCGCACAGGCCAACAGGGTTTTATTCGCCGTCCCCGCCAACGCCCCCGTGATGATGCCAATCTGATCGGCTGGCGTTACGCGCAGGCCATTTTTCTTCACTACTGGCAAATTGAGCTGTTTCATCAGGTCATCGACTAGGCATCCACCGCCATGAACAATCACCAGCGGTCGCTGATGGCTTTGGCGATAAGCAACCAAAGCCTGAAACAGGCGTTGCATCGCCTCTTCACTATCCAGCAAAACCCCACCTAACTTGATGATTAATGGATTGTTCATAGCAGTCTCTTTTAAAGTTTAAGTTTCATCGTTACAGCAATGATTGTGTTTCATTAAAGCCAAAGCGGATATTCATGCACTGCACGGCCTGAGCTGCCGCACCCTTCAGTAAATTATCTTCTGCAGAAACGATAATCAGGTGATCGCCCTGTAGAGCAAAACCGATATCGCAGAACGGCGTCCCCGCTACGTTTTTAATGGCCGGAACACCTTGGTCATATACCCGAACCAATGGTTTTTCAGCATAGGCCTGCTGATAGGCAGCTTTTACCTGCTCGACCGTCACGCCTACACTCAATTTACAGGTGATGGTCGCCAAAATTCCGCGCGGGAAATTGCCCAAGTGAGGTGTAAAAATCACCGGCGTTCCCAAGTGAGTCGCAATTTCTGGCTGATGACGATGAGTAAATATGCCGTAGGGCTGCAAGCTCACTTCGCAAAAACTCGTGGTCATGCTGGCTTTCCGCCCCGCGCCGCTGACACCGCTGACGGCGTTAATCACCGGCCATTGGTTTAAATCGAGCAGGTTCGCATCAATCAGCGGCTTTAACGCCAGCTGTGACGCCGTTGGATAACAGCCAGGAACGGCCACCAGCTGCGCCTGTTTGATATCTTCAGCCCGCCACTCCGCCAAACCATAAACAGCTTTGTCTAGCCAGTCGGCGTGCTGATGTGTAAATCCATAATAGTCTTGATAAAAACTCGTCTGATTCACCCGATATGCACCGGAAAGATCAAACACCACGCAGCCAGCCTGCAAAAACTGCGGGGCTAAATCATGGCTAACTTCGTGCGCCGTCGCGAGAAACACGACATCAACACCTTTTGCCATCTGAGCTACGTCACTCATAGGCTGCAACGGCAGATCAACGATGCCTTTCAGTTGCGGATGCAAATCAGAAAGTAACTTTCTTGCATCTGAGCTTTGCGCTGAAACCGTTAAACCAGTTATGTTCATAGCAGGGTGACGCTGCAGATAGACGGCAAGTTCCGCGCCGGTATAGCCGCTGGCTCCTACAATTAACCCGTTTAACTGAGACTGTGCGTTAGGCATCTGTCGTTTCCACCTTCTTGGTTAATCATTGATCGTAAATATTACATTTAGCGCTGCACATCATAACTTTTACAGTTTCATTCGGCGAGCGCTTATTGTATTTTTATTCATAAATAATGCATGAATATTGATACTATCCTAACTAAAGGCTGTCAACAGTGAATATGAAATTACCACCATTTATTGAGCTGTACCGCGCCTTGATCGCCACGCCGTCCATCAGTGCAACCGACAGCGCGCTCGATCAAAGTAATGAAGCATTAATCAACTTGCTAGCGGGGTGGTTTGGCGATCTCGGCTTTCGCGTTGAGGTTCAACCTGTGCCACATACGCGTAACAAATTCAATTTACTGGCCAGTATTGGTCAAGGTCGTGGTGGCTTAATGTTGGCGGGGCATACGGACACCGTGCCGTTTGATGATGGTCGCTGGACACGTGATCCCTTCACCCTTACCGAGCACGACAATAAGCTCTACGGGCTCGGTACCGCAGATATGAAAGGCTTTTTTGCCTTTATTCTGGATGCGCTTCGCGACATCGATGCCAGCAAACTCAGCAAGCCGCTCTATATTTTGGCGACTGCAGATGAGGAAACCACGATGGCTGGCGCGCGCTATTTCGCGGCAACCACGCATTTACGCCCTGACTGCGCCATCATTGGTGAACCAACATCTCTCAAGCCCGTGCGGGCGCATAAAGGGCACTTATCGGAAGCCATTAGGATTACAGGGCAATCAGGCCATTCAAGCGATCCCGCGCGTGGCGTTAACGCCATCGAATTAATGCATGACTCTATCGGGCATCTGTTAACTCTGCGCAATACGCTCAAAGACCGTTATCACCACGATGCTTTTAACATTCCTTATCCCACAATGAACCTCGGACACATCCACGGTGGCGACGCACCCAATCGTATTTGCGCCTGCTGTGAGCTGCATATGGATATTCGCCCTCTGCCGGGTATGACGCTCAACGATATCGATGAGTTACTCAATCAAGCGTTGGCACCGGTAAGCGAGAAGTGGCCGGGACGTTTAACTATCGAGCATCTGCACGTGCCGATTCCTGGCTATGAATGTCCAGTACACGCACCGCTTATTCAGGTGATTGAAGGGTTGCTAGGCGAACGTGCAGAAGTTGTGAACTATTGCACCGAAGCGCCATTTATTCAGGAAGTTTGCCCTACACTAGTATTAGGGCCGGGCTCTATCGATCAGGCTCATCAACCCGATGAGTTCCTTGCGACGTCATTTATCCAACCGACGCGTGAATTGATCGGTCAGGTGGTTAATCATTTTTGTCGATAAATGACTAACCGCTAATTGGCGCTTTAATGAAATTAAAACAGTGAAAACGGCGGCGATGTCACCCTATTGCAGCCGTTTGCAACGTAACTGTTATTAGAAACGTTAATTCCCGTCACCGTGTAATTAAATTTCAGTTAAATCACCAAATTCATGTCGTTTAGCAATAAATTGTGACAATTGACGTAGACAATGGAACGTGGCTTTATAAAAGAGGCGGTCTACGCCTTTCGGGTGAAAGAAATTTACATATTGGAGGGGTCAGGGGTCTTATGAACGAACAATATTCGGCAATGCGAAGTAACGTCAGTATGCTAGGGAAGCTGCTCGGCGACACCATAAAGGAAGCGCTGGGCGAAAATATCCTAGACCGTGTCGAGACTATCCGTAAATTATCCAAATCCTCACGTTCGGGTAACGATGCGAGCCGTCAGGAACTGCTGACTACGCTACAGAATCTGTCGAATGATGAGTTGTTGCCGGTTGCCCGCGCATTCAGCCAATTCCTGAGTCTGACAAACACCGCAGAACAGTACCATAGCATTTCACCCCACGGTGAAGCGGCAAGCAATCCTGAAGTCATGGCCCAGCTTTTCACCCGTTTGAAAAGTAACAATCTCAGCGACGAGCAGATTAAGAAAGCCGTTGATGAGCTCTCCATTGAATTGGTTCTCACTGCACACCCAACCGAAATCACCCGTCGTACCCTGATCCATAAATTGGTTGAGGTGAATAATTGCCTGAGCCAGCTCGATCACAGCGATCTGGCTGACTACGAACGTAATCAAATCATGCGCCGTCTGCGCCAGTTGGTTGCTCAGTCATGGCATACCGATGAAATTCGTAAAAATCGCCCTTCGCCGATCGACGAAGCTAAATGGGGCTATGCCGTCGTTGAAAACAGTCTGTGGGAAGGCGTTCCTGCATTTCTACGTGAATTCAACGAACAGTTGGAGAATTCTCTCGGCTATCAACTCCCTGTCGAAGCGGTGCCGGTGCGCTTTACCGCTTGGATGGGCGGCGACCGCGACGGCAACCCAAACGTGACCGCGGAGGTCACTCGTCATGCATTGCTGCTAAGCCGCTGGAAAGCAACCGACCTGTTCCTACGCGATATTGCGGTGCTGGTGTCTGAACTTTCGATGACTGAATGCACGCCAGAGTTACGTGCACTGGCCGGTGGCGACGACGTTCAAGAGCCATACCGTGAGTTGATGAAGAAGCTACGTACTCAGTTGACCGAGACTCAAGTTTATCTAGCGGCGAAAATTAAAGGTGAACGTGCGACACGTCCCGATAATCTGCTGGTGAAAAATGAGCAACTGTGGGAGCCGCTTTATGCATGTTATCAATCATTGAAAGCCTGTGGCATGGGTATTATTGCCAATGGCCAATTGCTAGATACACTGCGCCGCGTTCATTGCTTTGGTGTACCACTGGTGCGTATCGATGTGCGCCAAGAGAGCACGCGCCACTCGGAAGCATTAGCAGAACTGACTCGCTACCTGGGGCTCGGTGATTACGAAAGCTGGTCAGAAGCGGATAAGCAAGCCTTCCTGATCCGTGAGCTGAACTCCAAGCGGCCGCTAGTTCCTCGTCAATGGGAGCCAAGCGCTGAAACTAAAGAAGTCTTTGACACCTGCCGTGTCATTGCCGAAGCGCCGCAGGGCTCAATTGCAGCCTATGTGATTTCTATGGCTCGCACGCCATCGGATGTTTTAGCCGTACACCTATTACTTAAAGAAGCTGGCTGCCCTTACCTGCTGCCAGTTGCCCCGTTGTTCGAAACCCTTGATGACCTCAATAACGCCGAAGATGTGATGACTCAGTTACTGAACATCGACTGGTATCGCGGCTTTATTCAAGGCAAACAGATGGTGATGATCGGCTATTCTGACTCCGCGAAAGACGCAGGCGTAATGGCCGCGTCTTGGGCACAGTATCGCGCACAAGAAGCCTTGGTTAACGTCTGTGAGAAAGCAGGAGTCGCCTTAACGCTGTTCCACGGACGCGGTGGTTCAATTGGTCGCGGTGGCGCACCAGCCCACGCAGCTCTGCTATCACAACCGCCGGGAAGTCTGAAGGGGGGTCTACGCGTTACCGAACAAGGCGAGATGATCCGCTTTAAACTCGGCTTGCCACAGGTCACTATCAGTAGCCTGTCGCTGTATACCAATGCGATTCTAGAAGCCAACCTGCTACCACCTCCTGCTCCAAAGCAGGAATGGCGCGATCTGATGGATGAAATGTCAGATGTATCCTGCGATATGTATCGCGGCTACGTGCGCGAAAATAAAGACTTCGTTCCTTATTTCCGCTCAGCGACACCTGAACTCGAGCTGGGTAAGTTGCCTTTAGGTTCACGCCCAGCCAAACGTAAGCCAAATGGCGGCGTAGAGAGCCTGCGAGCCATTCCGTGGATCTTTGCTTGGACACAAAATCGACTAATGCTCCCCGCATGGCTAGGGGCCGGTGCCGCACTTCAGGCGGCGGTAGACGGTGGAAAACAGTCAACGCTGGAAACCATGTGTCGCGATTGGCCATTCTTCTCAACCCGCATTGGGATGTTAGAAATGGTATTTGCCAAGTCCGATCTTTGGCTGGCGGAATACTACGACCAACGTCTGGTGGATGAATCGCTGTGGCCTTTAGGTAAGCAACTGCGCGATCAGCTAAGCAAGGATATTAAAGTCGTGCTCACTATCGCTAACGACGACCATCTGATGGCCGATCTGCCATGGATCGCCGAATCAATAGCGTTACGTAACGTGTATACCGATCCATTAAACGTGTTGCAGGCAGAATTACTGCACCGCTCGCGTTCAATGCCAGAACCGGATGCTAACGTTGAACAAGCACTGATGGTAACCATCGCCGGCGTTGCCGCTGGGATGCGTAATACCGGCTAGTCAGTCACTCCAAACGCGCTATCGCCTAGGTAGCGCGTTTTCTCCCTATTTCGTTCAGCGAACATTATTCCCGCACAACATGCCCGCCAACACGCCATAGCTGTAATCAATAGTTTCCTGTTATAAAAAAAAACAATACATCACGAACTTTTATTAAATTGTAGCATCTATTGTTACGAAAAAATAAGATTGCTAGTATCGCCCGGTTTTTGCGTAGTGCTCACTTTTTGCTCGCAATGCCGATAGATAAATTTAAAACATAGGTTTATTGCGGGTGCATTTATCCCGCTAATAAAAACTAAGGTTCCTTTAAGGTTAGATGATTAACATCCCTGCGGTGATATTCTCTGATAGGCTGAAATAATATGACTTCATCTCCAAATGCAGATAAGGCATTTAGCTGGAAGGCTTTGTTCTGGGTTCTGCTGTTCTTTTGGTTTTTCTCTACTGCTCTACAAGCCGTTATTCTTGTCACTGGCTACAGTGGCTCCAACGGCATTCGTGACTCTTTGCTGTATAGCTCACTTTGGTTAATTCCTGTATTTTTATTCCCAAACAAAACCCGCATTATTTCCGCGGTTATTGGCGTTATTTTGTGGGCAGCCTCTATCTGCTCAGTGGCCTATTATATTATTTACGGGCAGGAGTTCTCTCAGAGCGTTCTGTTCGTCATGTTCGAGTCCAACACCAGCGAAGCTGGCGAATACTTCAGCCAATATTTTAGCCTACATCTGGCGCTTATTCTTTTGGCTTATACCGTTGTTTGCGTCTTCCTGTGGACACGTGTTCGCCCAGTGTATATCCCTTCATTCTGGAAATACGTTATCCCAGCAGCAATCTTCTATGGCCTTATCGTTAACCCGATGGCCTATAACATGCTGATCAAAAAGCGTTCATTTGAAGATTCTCTGCCACGCTTAACGTCTCGTATGGAGCCAGCCGCTCCATGGCAAATGATCACTGGCTATTTCGAATATCGTAGCCAGCTGGCCAGTCTGCAGGCGTTAATGAAAGAAAACAGCGCTCTGCCGCCGTTGGCAAATCTGACCGATACAAGCGGCAATGCGCCGCGCACGCTGGTTTTAGTGATCGGTGAATCCACCCAGCGTGGTCACATGAGCCTGTATGGTTATCCGCGTGAAACGACGCCTCAGTTGGATGAATTGCATAAGACTGATAAGAATCTGACCGTGTTCAACGATGTGGTCACTTCCCGTCCTTATACAATCGAAATCTTGCAGCAGGCTCTGACGTTCGCTAACGAGAAGAATCCCGATCTGTATCTGACCCAGCCTTCATTGATGAATATGATGAAGCAGGCGGGATATAAAACGTTTTGGATCACCAACCAGCAAACGATGACCAAGCGTAATACCATGCTGACGCTGTTCTCCCAGCAGACGGACAAGCAGTATTATCTGAATCAGCAGCGTACACAGAGTGCTCGTCAGTATGACGGCGACGTATTGAAGCCGTTTAAAGAAGTGATGGCCGATCCTGCACCGAAGAAATTTATCGTGGTACATCTGCTAGGCACGCACATTAACTACAAATTCCGCTATCCAGAAGGATTTGATAAGTTTAATGGCACCGAGGGTGTTCCTCCAGGCTTAAGCCAAGATCAGATTGATTCCTATAATCAGTACGACAACGCAAACCTGTATAACGACTATGTGGTGTCTAGCCTGATTAAAGATTACTCAGCAACAAATCCAAACGGTTTCTTGCTGTACTTCTCTGATCACGGTGAGGAAGTGTATGACACTCCACCGCACAATATTCAGGGACGTAACGAAGCGTCACCAACGCGTCACATGTATAGCATTCCGTTCATCTTATGGACGTCACCAAGCTGGCAGCAATCGCATCCACGTGATTTTGCCTCAATGACGGATCGTAAATACAGCAGCTCTGAGTTGATTCATACTTGGTCTGATTTGGCTGGCTTGAAATACGATCTGTTTAACCCAGAGAGAAGCTTAGTGAATCCGAACTTTGTTGAAACCACACGTTGGATCGGCAATCCATATGCGAAAAAAGGTCTGCATGATTACGACAAACTGCCGTTTGGCGACCAAGTCGGAAATCAGTAACGAATAAGATCGCTAAGCCCCTTTTCGAAGGGGCTTTTTTTTATCATTTATTCAGATGAATTATTGAATTTTAAGCAATAAAAAAGGCACCCTTAGGTGCCTTCTTCTTGAGCAAAAAGAATTACTTCTTAGTGCCTGGTACGCTGAAACGCTTGTTGAAGCGGTCAACACGACCACCGGTAGCAACATCACGCTGCTTGCCAGTATAGAACGGGTGGCAGTTGCTGCACACGTCCAGGTTCAGGTCGCGACCTGCGGTAGAATGAGTTTTGATCACGTTGCCGCAAGAGCAAGTTGCAGTAATTGCAACGTAGTTCGGGTGGATACCTTGTTTCATGGGATAACCTCAGTTAAGGCCGCGTCGCTATCCAGCCCTATTCCGCCAGACACCACGCGTGGTTGATAAATTTGGTTTGATAAAAAGCCTATCAAAGGCGGCGAATTATACAGGGATCAAACATACACCGCAATCGAATTGCAATTGACTTTATTTATATCCACCTCCCCCTTTAAACGCCGTTATGCAAATTAAACTGATTCAAACCTTCCCCCCGACATGTAAACTAAGCATACATTTGGAAGCAGGATTAAACATGCCGGTCGTTCACGTAGCCTTACCCGTTCCATTATCCCGTACCTTTGATTATCTTCTGCCAACGGGGACAACGCCCATTGCAGGAGCACGGGTCAGTGTGCCTTTCGGACAGCGCAAAATGATCGGTATTATCACTGGGTTTGGTGAGCACAGCGAACTTCCGCTTGAGAACTTAAAATCTGTTCACCAAATGCTAGATAATGAGTCACTGTTCTCCCCTCGTATGTGGCACATGCTGCGCTGGGCCGCGGATTATTATCATTACCCAATTGGCGAAGTGCTGTTTCATGCGTTGCCGGTGATGTTGCGCCAAGGCAAACCAGCACAACATGGGCAACTGTGGCAATGGGTTATCACTGAACAAGGGAAGGCCACGCCGCCAGAAACGCTAAAACGAGCACCTAAACAACAACGAGCTCTCGCGATGTTGCTACAGCGTCCGTTGTATCGCCATCAGGTGACGGAATGTGACTTAAACGAAGCGGCGCTGCAAAGCATCAAAACCAAGGGGCTTGCGGAGCTTCGTGCCGAATCACCGGAATTACACGACTGGCGTGCCAATTATGCCGTTAACGGCGAGCGCCTAAAGCTCAACACCGAGCAAGCCACTGCCGTAGGCGCGATTCGCAGTGAGGACAATCAGTTCAGCGCTTGGCTGCTTGCTGGCGTAACAGGGTCAGGCAAGACCGAAGTCTATCTCAGCGTAATCGAAAATATTTTGGCTCAAGGCCGTCAGGCGCTGGTCTTAGTGCCAGAGATTGGCCTGACGCCCCAAACTATCGCTCGCTTTAGAGAGCGCTTTAATGCACCGGTTGACGTTCTACATTCAGGCTTAAACGATAGCGAACGCCTAGCAGCATGGCTACGCGCTCGTAATGGCGAAAGCGCAATCGTCATCGGAACCCGTTCGGCGCTGTTCACGCCTTTTGCACGTTTAGGCGTCATCATCATTGATGAAGAACATGACGGTTCCTATAAACAGCAGGAAGGATGGCGCTATCACGCGCGTGATTTAGCCGTATTCCGCGCACATCAGGAGAATATCCCTATTGTGCTTGGCTCAGCCACTCCTGCCTTGGAAACGCTGCACAATGTTGAACTGGGGAAATACCGTCGCCTGCGACTGACCCAGCGAGCAGGCAATGCCAAACCCGCAGCCCAACACCTGCTAGATTTAAAAGGTCTACCGCTCAAAGCCGGGCTTGCCCAGCCGCTATTACAGCGGATGAAACAACACGTTGATGCTGGAAATCAGGTCATCTTGTTCCTGAATCGACGAGGCTTTGCCCCTGCGCTGCTATGCCACGAGTGTGGCTGGATCGCCGAATGCCAACGCTGTGACCATTACTACACGTTGCATCAGCAACAGCATCATCTGCGCTGCCATCATTGTGATAGCCAAAAACCGATTCCACGCCAGTGCCCACAGTGTGGCAGCACTAATCTGCTGCCCGTCGGACTCGGCACCGAACAACTTGAAACCGAGCTTACCACGCTGTTCCCTGATACACCGATTACGCGCATCGATCGCGACACAACCAGTCGCAAAGGCGCATTGGAACAGCAATTGGCCGAAGTACATCGCGGGGGGGCTCGTATATTAATCGGCACCCAAATGTTGGCAAAAGGCCACCATTTTCCCAACGTCACGCTAGTGGCTTTGCTTGATGTTGATGGCGCACTCTTTTCAGCTGATTTCCATTCTGCTGAGCGTTTTGCCCAGCTATATACACAGGTTTCCGGTCGAGCAGGACGCGCAGGCAAACAGGGCGAGGTGATATTACAGACTCATCACCCAGAACATCCTCTTCTATTAACCTTGTTAAATCAGGGCTACGACGCCTTTGCCGAACAAGCGCTTAAAGAACGTAAAAGCGTATTTTTACCTCCCTATACCAGCCATATCATGGTGCGCGCAGACGATCATGATAACCAGAATGCGCCACAGTTTTTGCAGCAGCTAAGAAACCTGTTGGAAGCCAGTCCGTTGCGGGATGAGTCTTTTTGGATACTTGGGCCCGTTCCAGCGTTACAACCTAAACGCGGTGGACGATTCCGTTGGCAGCTGTTATTGCAGCACCCTTCGCGCACACGTTTACAGAAAATCGTCAAAGGTACGTTGCCGCTAATAAGCACCTTACCTGCCGTGAAAAAAGTGAAATGGACGCTCGATGTCGATCCAACGGACAACTGATCGCCCAAGCGAGAAAGGCCATAAGACAGATGGATAAAAACAGCGATTTGCGATCCTGATCTAAAAAATCTATCTCGGTCACATTTCTTATGCAAATTAGGTAACAACAGCAGGGTGCATTCTGTTTAAAATGTGATCCATATGGTAATTCATGAACTGGTATGAGCATTCCGAGCAACAAAACTGGGATGACGCAAGGAAGCTGGTTTTCATTCAGTAAAACAGGAAGAGTAACACCGCCCGCGTCAACGTTTCGCTAGACGCAAGGAGAACAGCGTTGGAAGAGAAGCAAAGCATGTCTGCTGCCACCATGAAAGACGTGGCTGAACACGCCGGTGTCTCAACGGCCACCGTTTCAAGAGCATTGATGAACCCCGAGAAAGTCTCTGCCGCTACCCGCCAAAAAGTTGAGCAGGCCGTATTAGCCGTTGGTTATTCTCCACACGCACTGGCTCGTAGCTCAAAACGCAATGAGTCGCGAACCATTCTGGTGATAGTTCCCGATATCTGTGACCCATTCTTTGCCGAAGTCATTCAGGGTGTTGAACGTACCGCTGCAGAGCATGGTTATTTAGTATTGCTTGGCGATTGTGCCCAACAGCAGCAACAAGAAAAAACCTTCGTAAACCTCATCATTACTAAACAAATCGACGGCATGTTGCTGCTAGGCTCGAACGTACCTTTCGACGCCAGCAAAGAAGAACAGAAAAACCTGCCACCGATGGTCATGGCGAATGAGTTTGCGCCTGAACTTGAACTGCCTACCGTGCATATCGATAACCTTACAGCCGCTTTTGAAGCCGTGTTGTATCTGCATGAATTAGGTCATCACCGCATTGCCTGCATTGCAGGGCCAGAAAGCATGCCGCTGAGCAAATATCGGCTACGTGGCTATATTCAGGCACTGCGTCGTTGCGGTATTGCAGAGGAAAAAAGCTTTATTGAGCGCGGTGACTTCACTTATGAAGCCGGCGCACAGGCGATGCTGGCACTGATGTCGCTGCCACAGCCACCTACGGCGATCTTCTGCCATAGCGATGTTATGGCCATCGGCGCGCTGTCACAGGCAAAACGCATGGGATTGCGCGTACCAGATGATGTTTCACTGGTTGGTTTTGATGATATAAAACTGGCTCAGTACTGCGATCCTCCGCTGACTACCGTGTCTCAGCCTCGTTATCAAATTGGGCGTGAAGCCATGTTATTGCTATTAGAGCAGCTTCACAGTCGCTCCGTAGTTAGCGGTTCGAGACTGTTAGACAGCGAATTTATCGTTAGAGGAAGTACATCTGCGCCGAAACGCTAGTTAAATTGGGATGAGTTCAGTAACATGGCGCTCTTAATTCAAAATAAATACCCAACATAATTAGAGCTGCGGCCTTGCTAATGCGGGTGCAGCAATAGAAATGATGGGTGTTACGATGTAGCGAAAAGACAGTGGCACAACGAGATTATGTGAGCCGGGGCCGCTCATCAGGAGCGAAGCGCAAAACCAATACCCGGAAAAAGAAGAAGTCATCTCCTGGTATTTCTAAAACCATGGTGGTTCTTGCTATGGGGGTTTTAGTGACCTTCGCTGCCGGCCTTTATTTTTTGACTCACCATAAACCAGACAGCGATGAACTGTTACCGACGCAGGCAAAACATGCCGGTAATGGCCTTCCACCAAAACCGGAAGAACGCTGGCGTTACATCAAAGAGCTTGAGAATCGTCAGGTCGGCGTAGCTACGCCTACACAGCCAAGCAGTAGTGCTTCGACGACATCAAATCAGCAGCCACAGCTCACCGCGGAACAGCGTCAACTGTTAGATCAGATGCAGTCTGATATGCGTCAGCAGCCAACTCAGCTGTCAGAAGTGCCGTACAACGATCAAATGCAGACTGCGCGCCGTACGCCACAAAACAGCCGCATGCCGGATCAAACCTACACTCAGCAACAACCGGTAACGGCGACTCAGCCACGTAATCCGTTCTCACAGCAGAATACGACGACCACTCAACCAACCCAACCGCGCCAAACACAAACAGAGCCTACGCGCCCTGCACGTACTACACCGCCGACGCAAACGGCTCAGCAGCCCGTTCAGCAACCGCATAAAGAGAAACCAGCTCCGGTAACGAGCGTAGCGGAACAACCAACTGCGGCGAAAGAAGCTAAGCAAGAAAAAGCGCCTGAAAAAGAAAACAGTCAGAAATGGCTGGTACAGTGCGGCTCATTCCGCAGCACCGATCAGGCGGAATCTGTTCGTGCCCAGTTGGCATTCGGCGGCGTTGAAAGCCGAATCACCGCAGGTGGTGGATGGAATCGCGTCTTGTTAGGCCCATACAGCAGTCGTGCCGCCGCAGATAAAATGCTGCAACGATTGAAGGGCGAAGGAATGTCTGGATGTATTGCCCTCTCAGCCGGGGGTTGAAAAGCAAAATATCCCCCCCATCTATCTGACAATGCCCCCACACAAAGGTGTGGGGTTCTTATTTCGTCAGCTACGGGGGTCTGCTCGTGACAACAATAGTAAGCGTACGCCGCAACGGTAAAGTGGTAATCGGTGGTGATGGCCAAGCGACCATGGGCAATACCGTCATGAAAGGTAATGTTCGCAAAGTTCGCCGTCTGTATAACGACCGCGTGATTGCCGGATTTGCCGGTGGCACCGCAGATGCATTCACCCTGTTTGAACTCTTCGAACGCAAGCTGGAACTGCATCAGGGACATTTGGTTAAAGCGGCCGTTGAGCTTGCCAAAGATTGGCGTACCGATCGTATGCTGCGCAAACTCGAAGCGCTGCTGGCGGTCGCGGATGAAAACGCCTCCCTCATCATCACCGGTAACGGTGACGTCATCCAGCCAGAAAATGATTTAATCGCGATAGGCTCCGGCGGCCCTTATGCTCAGGCTGCCTCTCGCGCATTGCTCGAAAACACAGAACTGAGTGCCCGCGAAATTGTTGATAAAGCGCTGGGTATTGCTGGTGATATTTGTATCTACACCAATCAGTTCCACACCATTGAAGAATTAGACTCCAAAGCGTAAGGACTCCAAACATGTCTGAGATGACCCCACGCGAAATTGTCAGCGAACTCGACAGCTACATCATCGGCCAGCACTCTGCAAAACGCGCCGTGGCTATTGCCCTGCGTAACCGCTGGCGCCGCATGCAGTTGAATGAAGAACTGCGTCACGAAGTGACACCAAAAAATATTCTGATGATTGGCCCAACGGGCGTCGGTAAAACCGAAATTGCACGTCGTCTGGCTAAACTGGCTAATGCGCCATTCATCAAAGTTGAAGCAACCAAGTTCACTGAAGTTGGCTATGTAGGTAAAGAAGTCGACTCAATCATTCGCGATCTGACGGATTCCGCGATGAAAATGGTGCGCATGCAGTCCATCGAAAAGAATCGTTATCGTGCCGAAGAAATGGCAGAAGAGCGCATTCTGGATGTTCTGATCCCACCCGCTAAAAACAACTGGGGCCAGCCAGAACAAAGCGCTGAGCCTTCTGCCGCGCGCCAGAGTTTCCGCAAGAAGCTGCGTGAAGGCCAGTTGGATGATAAAGAAATCGAATTAGAATTAGCCGCTTCTCCGGTTGGTGTTGAAATTATGGCTCCTCCAGGAATGGAAGAGATGACCAACCAACTGCAGTCCATGTTCCAGAATCTGGGTGGGCAAAAGCAAAAAGCGCGCAAAATTAAAATCAAAGAAGCCTTCAAGCTGCTGATTGAAGAAGAAGCGGCAAAACTGGTTAACCCTGAAGAGCTGAAAGAGCAGGCGATTAATGCCGTTGAACAAAACGGTATCGTATTTATCGATGAGATCGACAAAATCTGTAAACGCGGTGAATCTTCTGGTCCAGACGTTTCTCGCGAAGGTGTTCAGCGCGATCTGTTGCCTCTCATTGAAGGCTGCACGGTTTCAACCAAACACGGCATGGTGAAAACTGACCATATCCTGTTCATTGCTTCAGGTGCATTCCAAGTTTCGAGCCCATCGGATCTGATCCCTGAGCTACAGGGCCGCTTGCCAATTCGTGTTGAGCTGCAGGCGCTGACTACTGAAGACTTCGAGCGCATCCTGACCGAGCCGAGTGCATCGCTGACTGAACAGTATCAGGCACTCATGGCAACTGAAGGCCTCACCATCAACTTCACCGCCGACGGTGTACGTCACATCGCTGAAGCTGCATGGCGCGTTAACGAAAGCGCTGAAAACATCGGCGCACGTCGTTTACACACGATTCTGGAGCGTTTAGTGGAAGAGATCTCCTTCGAAGCTAGCGATATGAGCGGTCAGACTGTAACAATCGATGCTGAATATGTACGTAATCACCTTGATGAACTCGTTGCAGATGAAGATCTGAGCCGGTTTATCCTATAATACGTTTCAAGAACCGTCCCTATCGGTTGTCATAAAAGGGAGGCTTTGGCCTCCCTTTTGTATGTCTACAATATCCAATTGATAAAATATGGTAGATTACCGACCCTAACTGGAACCCATCACCCGAATTTTTCACCGTGGGATCCCCTGAGCGACTGAAGCGAATAATGAGTTCATCAACAACAATTAGCAGGCCTCGCGCCTGGTTGGAAAGTCTGCGCTTGCGTACCCTGCCGCTGGCCTTGGCATCCATCGTCACCGGCTCTGCGATTGCCGCATGGCAAAACACCTTTAAGGTGGAGATTGCCCTGCTCGCGCTGCTGACAGCCGCTATGCTGCAAATACTCTCCAATCTGGCCAACGACTATGGCGATGCCGTCAAGGGCAGCGATACCGAAGAGCGCATCGGGCCACTACGTGGTATGCAAAAAGGCGTCATTACTCAGGCACAGATGAAGCGTGCACTGGGAATTACCGTTGTGCTAACCGTTCTGTCGGGGATCGCGCTAATTGCCGTCGCCTGCCAAAAGCCACAGGACATCATTGGATTCCTGATCTTAGGACTAATGGCGATTGTCGCTGCGATCACCTATACCGTGGGTACTCGCCCCTATGGGTATATGGGACTCGGTGATATTTCTGTGCTGGTCTTTTTTGGATGGCTCAGCGTTGCTGGAACCTACTATTTGCAGGCAGGCACTTTCGATAGCGTCGTTATGCTCCCCGCTACCGCCTGCGGTTTCTTAGCGACTGCCGTGTTGAATATCAATAATCTGCGCGATATCGAAAACGATGCAGTCAACGGCAAAAACACGCTTGCTGTACGCCTCGGCCCAATAAAAGCACGCTACTACCATGTTGGTTTACTGGTAGGCTCGGTGGTGTGTCTCGCATTGTTTGCGCTGCTTTATCTAAAAAGCGCGTTTGGCTGGTTATTCGTGTTAGCCATCCCTATGCTGTACAAACATGGTCATTACGTCTTCACCCATCGAACACCTGACGCTATGCGCCCTATGCTGGAAAGCATGGTGAAAAGTGCCCTGCTCACCAATGTGTTATTCGCTATCGGCACCGTTCTAAGTTAATCCTCGCCTTCGCTGGCTCACAAAACGTGCGCCAGCGCCGCTAATCGCCACATTTAACAATTGGTGTTTTTGCAAACAACATGGATAAGGGGATATACTAAACATCCCTGCGGCAAACAGACGTTAATCCTATGAAATACGATACTTCCGAACTATGCGACATTTACCATGAAGATGTGAATGTAGTAGAACCGCTGTTCTCCAACTTTGGTGGGCGTACTTCGTTTGGCGGGCAGATCACCACGGTGAAATGCTTTGAGGATAACGGCCTACTCTATGAACTGTTGGAAGAGAATGGGCGTGGACGTGTGATGGTCATTGACGGCGGTGGTTCTGTACGTCGTGCGCTGATCAACGCAGAATTAGCCCGTTTGGCTACCCAGAATGAGTGGGAAGGCATTGTCGTTTACGGTGCCGTTCGTCAGGTCGACGATCTCGAAGAGTTGGATATTGGTATTCAAGCGATGGCAGCTATCCCTGCAGGAGCAGACGGTGAAGGCATCGGCGAGAGCGATATCCGCGTAAACTTTGGCGGAGTGACCTTCTTCTCCGGCGATCATCTGTATGCTGACAACACAGGTATTATTCTCTCTGAAGAGCCATTGGATCTCGAATAATCTATAGCCCAGTCTGAATGAAAAAAGGCGCTCAATGAGCGCCTTTTGCTTGCCTGCATGAAAACAAAGTCAATTAATTCACTTCATCCATGCGGCCTAACAAAGAGCGCAGGCGCTCCTGCCATGCAGTTTGTTCTTCTTTCAGCTGTTCGTTTTCACGCACCAGAGCTTCACGAGAGCCAGCAGCTTGCTGAACTTCCTGATTCAGTTGAGTGTTCTGTTCTTTCAGCTCTTCGATTTCCATCTGCAACAGCGTAATGGTATCAATCGCCTGTTGAACTTTTGCTTCCAATTTTTCAAATACTTCAAATGACATTCTTCTGTCCCCTTATCATAGCCAGGCGTACATCTGCTGTAGTGAGTGCGTTTATTTGGCACCCACTGCGAAAATATAGTTGCGCCCATAAACACAACGACTGACTGCCACCCACGGTGCGCGAGTCATTGCGCAATAAATTCGTTTCAACTCCGATTGTATGTACCCCATTCTCTACTGTCTAGCGCGATACTGGGGCAAAGTGCAGTCTGTAACAAAATCGCACCTTATGACTATCAGTTAATCCCTAAAAATCGTATTCACCTGCATCGTTCTAAATTTACAATTAAGTTACAAAATCGTGTCACCATGATCTGTGTCAGTGGTCAGATCACAAAAATTTTTGGCAAAAAGAGCACTGAATACGCGGATTCACTCATTTTTATGACGAAGTACACACATTTTGATTTCGCTATTTCTCGTTTTTGCTCGTTAACGATAAATTTACAACAAGCCCAGAAAAAATATATGAGGGCTTGCTTCACACCCCCTACAATAATTCGTCGTTAGGACATCAAGTCATGAGCCAAACAGCTAGTTCAACGTTAAAAGGGCAGTGCATCGCTGAATTTCTTGGCACCGCATTGCTGATATTTTTTGGATGTGGCTGTGTAGCCGCACTTAAGCTGGCAGGCGCAAGTTTTGGTCAGTGGGAAATTAGTATCATTTGGGGGCTAGGTGTTGCCATGGCAATTTACCTAACGGCCGCTATCTCTGGTGCTCATCTGAATCCCGCCGTCACCATCGCCTTATGGCTTTTTGCCTGTTTCGATAAGCGCAAAGTTATTCCCTACATCATTGCTCAGGTTGCGGGGGCTTTTTGCGCCGCGGCGCTGGTCTACGGTTTGTACCAAAATCTGTTTGTCGACTTTGAGCAAGCCCACCAGATCGTCCGAGGCAGCGTAGCCAGCCTAGATCAGGCAGGTGTGTTCTCCACCTACCCGAACCCACATATTTCTGTAGGGCAGGCATTCTTGGTTGAAACCGTTATTACTGCCATCCTGATGTGCCTGATTCTGGCACTGACCGATGACGGCAACGGCATTCAACGTGGCCCATTAGCGCCACTGCTGATCGGTATTCTCATTGCCGTTATCGGGGCATCCATGGGGCCACTGACCGGATTTGCGCTTAACCCAGCTCGTGACTTTGGTCCTAAAGCTTTTGCCTATCTGGCTGGCTGGGGCGAAGTGGCCTTTACCGGCGCTCGAGATATTCCATACTTCTTAGTACCTATCTTTGGCCCAATCGTCGGCGCATGCATCGGCGCCTTTGGTTACCGCTCACTGATTGGTCGTCACTTGCCATGTGATGTGTGCAAGCTCGAAGATGAGCCAGCAACCAAAACAGAACAGCGTAAGGCCTAGTATTCATCGGTGGACTTCGCTCCACCGGTTTTCATTTTTTTGAGACACCATGTCGTATTCAGTTCATCAACGCAGGATTAATGTTATGACGACCGAAAAAAAATACATCGTCGCGCTCGACCAAGGAACCACCAGCTCACGAGCCGTGGTACTGGATCATGACGCTAATATCATCAGCGTCTCTCAGCGTGAATTTGAGCAAATTTATCCAAAAGCGGGTTGGGTTGAACACGACCCAATGGAGATTTGGGCGACGCAAAGTTCTACTCTGGTCGAAGTCCTGGCGAAAGCAGATATCAGTTCTGATCAAATCGCGGGTATTGGTATCACCAACCAGCGTGAAACCACCATCGTTTGGGAAAAAGAGACAGGCAAACCTATTTATAACGCCATCGTATGGCAATGCCGCCGTACTGCTGACATCTGCGAGAAACTGAAAAAAGCAGGCATGGAAGAGTACATTCGCCATAATACGGGCTTAGTGGTTGACCCCTATTTCTCCGGCACCAAAGTAAAATGGATTCTTGATCACGTTGAAGGCTCTCGTGAGCGTGCAAAACGCGGCGAGCTGCTGTTCGGTACCGTAGATACTTGGCTGGTTTGGAAAATGACACAGGGGCGTGTTCACGTCACCGACTACACCAACGCCTCTCGTACCATGATGTTCAACATCCATACGCTGGAATGGGATGAGCGCATGCTGGAGGTCTTGGACATTCCACGCGAAATGCTGCCAACCGTACACCCATCATCTGAAATCTACGGCCAAACCAACATCGGTGGTAAAGGCGGTACTCGTATTCCAATCGCAGGTATCGCGGGTGACCAGCAGGCTGCACTCTATGGTCAGTTGTGCGTGCAAGAAGGTATGGCGAAGAATACCTACGGCACCGGCTGCTTCCTATTGATGAACACCGGTAAAGAGGCTGTTCCTTCCAAGCACGGCCTACTGACGACTATCGCCTGTGGTCCACGCGGTGAAGTGAACTATGCACTGGAAGGCGCAGTATTTATCGGCGGCGCATCAATTCAATGGCTACGCGATGAGATGAAGCTGATTAACGACGCGGCGGACTCCGAATACTTCGCAACCAAAGTAAAAGACAGCAACGGCGTGTATGTAGTACCTGCCTTTACAGGTCTGGGTGCCCCTTACTGGGATCCGTATGCACGTGGAGCTATCTTCGGCCTGACCCGTGGCGTAAACAGCAACCACATTATTCGTGCAACTCTGGAATCCATCGCTTACCAAACGCGCGACGTTTTGGATGCAATGCAGGCGGACTCCGGTACTCGTCTAAAAGCGCTGCGTGTGGACGGTGGTGCCGTTGCCAATAACTTCCTGATGCAGTTCCAGTCTGACATTCTGGGAACGCGTGTTGAGCGTCCTGCCGTACTGGAGGTCACCGCGTTGGGTGCAGCATATCTAGCTGGTCTAGCAGTCGGTTTCTGGAGCGATCTGGAGGAACTGCGCAGCAAGGCCACTATCGAGCGTGAATTCCGTCCAAGCATTGAAACCGTGGAGCGTAACTATCGCTACAGCGGCTGGAAGAAAGCAGTATCGCGTGCTCAGGCGTGGGAAGAGCACGATTGATATTGGGCTCACCAGTTATGTTATGTATATAACTAAGGTGTAAAGTTTCGTTCGCCTATCAGCAACGGCATTTGCCTATAAACTGAGTTGAAGGCGACCGATGAGGGGCGCCAGCGCGCGCCC
>NZ_KV824216.1:56260-145160 GCF_001816025.1 Hafnia sp. HMSC23F03 | reverse complement strand
GCGCCCCAAACTCCGTCACGACATCCCTGTCGTGACGGCTCTCCCTGCCAACACTTAAGCTTTTAAAAGACAAAACAATATTGCTTTGTCTTCTCGTGTTGAATGAAATGCATGATAGAACCGCCATCAGGGATGATGGCGGTAGGACGAAGGCGCACAGGGATGTGCGCTCTGAGACCGGTCGGCCAAACGACTCGGTAAAAAGCGCGAGAGTCGAGAGGTTGCGCGCTGGCAACCTCTCGTCGTACGCCTACGTCAGCCGCCTAATGGAAGTTCTAATGCTAACGGGCGTACGAAACCATTCACGGTACAAGCATAGAAAGGTTCTGACGTAGGCAACAGCGTTTGAGCACCTTGTTTAGATACCTACATAAGGCGGACACCCCACTTCCTACCTTGTGGTAAAATCCCTCCATAATCATCCCTCAATCTTTCAGTAACCAATACGGATCTATCATGAAACGTGAATTAGCCATCGAATTCTCCCGCGTCACCGAAGCCGCAGCTCTGGCTGGATACAAGTGGTTAGGCCGTGGTGATAAAAATGCCGCTGACGGCGCTGCCGTTAATGCCATGCGCATCATGCTTAACCAAGTCGATATCGACGGTGAAATCGTGATCGGTGAGGGTGAAATCGATGAAGCTCCAATGTTGTATATCGGTGAGCGTGTTGGTACTGGTAACGGCGATCAGGTTGATATCGCCGTCGATCCCATTGAAGGCACCCGTATGACCGCCATGGGTCAATCTAATGCGCTAGCCGTTATGGCCGTTGGCGATAAAGGTACTTTTTTGCGCGCACCGGATATGTATATGGAGAAACTGGTTGTCGGCCCTCAGGCCAAAGGCGTTATCGATTTAAATCGACCATTGGCCGAAAACCTGCGTCTGGTTGCCGAGAAGCTAGAAAAACCGCTGCATGAGCTAACCGTCATTACGCTGGCAAAACCACGCCATGACGCTGTAATTGCTGAAATGCAGACGCTTGGCGTTAAAGTATTTGCGATTCCTGACGGCGACGTAGCAGCTTCAATTCTGACCTGTATGCCTGAAAGCGAAGTTGACGTCATGTACGGCATCGGCGGCGCGCCAGAAGGTGTTGTCTCAGCCGCTGTGATCCGTGCGCTAGATGGTGATATGCATGGCCGCCTGATCGCTCGACACGATGTAAAAGGCGATACCCCAGAAAACCGCGCGCTTGGCGAACAAGAGCTCAAGCGTTGCGCTGAGATGGGAATCGAAGCGGGTAAAGTGCTGCGCTTAGACGAAATGGCACGCAACGATAACGTCGTATTCTCCGCGACGGGAATAACCAAAGGTGATTTGCTGGAAGGTATTTATCGTAAAGGGAATATGGCTACCACTGAAACTCTGCTGGTGCGCGGTAAATCACGCACTATTCGCCGTATTCGTTCGACACATTATCTCGATCGCAAAGATCCAAAGATTTGTGAATTAATCATCTAGTTTCGCTATCTCTCAGCCTCTCATTCACTGGCGAGGCTGAGGTTTTAGGGCTCGACTTACACCATATGCCCTTGCTGCTGCATTTTATGCGCAAGCGGCAGCCAGCAGAGCAAAATCATCACGCCCATTGCCGTCATTAACATCCCTAAGCTGAACTGCCCCGTCTGTGGTAATAACGCAGAGAACCAAGCCATTGCGCCAGAACCCACGTTTTGTAAACCGCCTACCAATGCACCCGCAGCCCCTGCCAAGAATGGAAATGGCTCCATAGCCCCTGTTGTTGCCAGCGGGAATAGCATTCCGGCGCCAAAGAAGAACAGTGCTGCAGGCACCACCAGCGTCCAAATATTCATAATGCCAAACCAGCCTGGGATCCACATCATAACGCCAGCGAGCAAGCAGCTGATTACCGAATGCCACATCAGGGTGGAGAAGCTTTTCCCCTGACGCCCTGCGTACCACGCACCAAAGAAGGCAGCGGGGATAGGTAAGATAAACAGAATACTCACGACGATACCGCTGAGCCCCAAAACGCCGCCCATCAGCACACCGGAACAAGCCTCGAATACCGCAACCCCTGCAAGTCCACCCACGAGCATAATCAAATAGCAGCCGAAAGAACCGTTGGTCAGCAGCATTTTGTAGCTGGCAAACATATTCTTACGCGGCGCATTTGCCGGACGCGTTTCTGGCAGCCAGCGGTACATTGAAAACGCAACGCACGCGCAAAGCAGCAGCAAAAAGCCATAGCAAGCGCGCCAACCGAGTACAGAATCCAGCATACCGCCAATCACCGGTGCCAACAGCGGACTGACGAGAATCCCCATGTTCAATAGGCTGTTGGCATAGCGTAGAGAAGGCCCTTCATAGAGGTCGCGCGGCATAGTACGAGCCATCACACCAGCCACGCCGGTTCCCATGCCTTGTAACGCGCTTGCCATAACCAACATATCTAAATTGGTCGATAGCAACGCCCACAGCGCACCAATGATGAAAATCCCCATCCCCGCCAAAATGACCGGGCGACGTCCCACACGATCGGAGATGGGGCCGTAGATCAACTGCGATCCACCGTAGGTCAGCAAATAAGCGGCCATGACCCCTTGCACAGCGCCACTGCGCACGCCCAGATCACGCGCCATATCTGCAATAGAAGGCACATAGATGGTCTGTGCCATCTGGCCAACTGCGACGAGCAGAATCAACATCACTAACAGGTGAAAATTCTCGAGCTTTCTCATTATTTTACGCTTGCCAACGCATCAAATTAGTATCATTAACTATTCATGACATAAATGTCAGGAAGTTAAAGCCATAGATCGGCGCATAATCTAACAGATTAGATTAAATAAACGAGCGAGGAAGGTTCTTTATTCTGGCTGATTTTGGCATACAAAAGTACCTAGCTCGTAAAGAAAAAGTTACAGCGGGATGTTCATTCTGCGACGGGATTAAAAATAGAGGATATTAATCATTTAATAGAGATATATAAGTTATTAAACTATATACCCAAAATAATTCGAGTTGCATTGAGAAAGCAAGCGAGTGAATCCCGATGAACTTACTCTAGTAAGCGATTCGGATGAATGAACGCAGCCAACAAAAATGCAAGTTGAAGTATGACGGGTATACCCACTTTCCAAAAGGATTTGAGTCATGAAGACACCAGAATTGATCATGCTGCAGTTGAAAAGCCTTGGTCCTCAGTCAGCCAAGATGCTGGCTGATAGAATATCGATCACCACAATGGGCATTCGTCAGCATTTACAACAGCTCGAACAACGCGAACTTGTCTGTTATGAAGAGGCCAGAACCAAAGTGGGCCGCCCAACTCGTTACTGGTCGCTAACGACCAAGGGACACAGTCAGTTCCCCGATCGCCATCAAGACCTGTCGCGCGTGATCCTCGGTGCCGCGCAGCAACTCTTCGGCGATGAAGGTGTTGAAAAACTCATTAATGTCCGCGAAGACTCACTGTTCCAGCGCTACGCAACGGAGCTGGAAAAATATCCCGAAGGCGAAGAACGTTTTCAGGCACTGGCTCGCTTGCGCCAAAACGACGGCTACATGGCCGAACTTGAGGTTGAAGATGATGCCGTGGTGCTGATTGAAAACCACTGTCCGATTGGCGTTGCAGCCCATAACTGCGGTAACTTATGTAACTCTGAGTTGAGTTTATTGCATCGCCTGTTGGGTCCAAACTATCAAATTGACCGCGTCGAGCATATTATTTCCAACTCACGTCGCTGTGCATATCGCATTACACCTCGGGAGTTGTAACCATGGCTGAATGGGTAACGGGCACCATTACTCAAGTTCAACACTGGACAGAGAATCTGTTCAGCATCACGCTGCAAGCACCGGTCCATAACTTTACTGCCGGACAGTTTGCCAAACTGGGCTTAGATATTGACGGAGAGCGTGTACAGCGCGCTTATTCGTATGTAAATGCGCCAAGCGATAATAACTTAGAGTTTTATCTGGTAACCGTACCTGATGGTAAGCTCAGTCCGCGTCTGCATAGACTTCAGGCAGGTGATACTTTACAGGTCACAGAAGAAGCCGCCGGTTTCTTTGTTCTGGATGAAGTTCCAGACTGTAAAACGCTTTGGATGCTGGCGACCGGTACTGCATTGGGGCCATATTTATCAATTTTGCAGGAAGGTAAAGATCTCGAGCGCTTTGAGAATATTGTCTTAGTTCATGCCGCTCGCTTAGCGCAGGACTTAAGCTATCTGCCATTGATGCAGCAGTTGGAACAGCGCTACAACGGCAAATTACGGATTCAAACCGTAGTAAGCCGTGAGAATGCCGCAGGTTCACTTCAGGGGCGCGTTCCTGCGCTCATTGAGAATGGTTCTTTGGAAGCTGCGGTAGGTTTGAAAATCGACGCTGAAGAGAGCCACGTGATGTTGTGCGGCAATCCGCAAATGGTGCGGGATACCCAACAAGTGCTGAAGGATTCACGTGGAATGCGCAAGCATCTGCGCCGTAAACCGGGGCACATCACCAGTGAGCATTACTGGTAAATTTCAGCGATGATAAAACATGTGCCGGTTTGACCACCGGCATTTTTTTGGCTTAACGGCCTGCGTTCTTAAAATCGACCGGCGTTGGTTCTGGGCCAAAACGGTTATCCCCTTCGGTACCTATAAACGAACCACAGTCGATCAGCATCATCACCCCGATCAGCGTAGGAATAAAACGCCCAACTCCCCACTGCCAGATCTCGGCTAACATACTCCAGTTTCCTGCAGCCAGCATCCAGGCCACAACGACCAAAAGAGCCCACCAGCCCGACTTATTGCGATCGTGCAAGCGCTTTACCAACACCGCTGCCGTTGGCCACAATGAAAAAACCAAACCAAAGGCCGCCGTTTGTAACGAAATCCAGCCACTTCCAGCAATCGAAAAAATAATCACTAACAGAAGCGCCCACAATCCCATCCATATCCAGAAATCGCGCCGCCCAATTCGTCCGTTAAAAGAGAAACACCACTTTTGAATGGTCATAATCTGAAGTTGCCTACGTTATTATACCCTCAATATTTCGAGTTACAGGAAGGCGGCAAGTGAGCCAATCCCGATGAGCTTACTCTAGTCAGTGATTCGGGTAAGCGAGCGCAGCCAACGCACATGCATCTCGAAGTATGACGGGTATAGAGCTAATGGCGGCAAAGTTTACCTTATCTCTCTCGGCCTCGGGAAATTTTGCACACAATTTTGACAATCACCCTTCGAAAACGCTTTAATCAGGTATAGGCGTGTGTATTACCAACATTCAGAATGGCAGATTGGAACATCAGACCAACAATGAAAAAAACGAGTTGCTACACATCCAAGGCTTTCTTCGCAATACTGATTCTATGGTATGCAGGCAGCAGTTTTTCTGTCAGTGCTGCGCAGGAAGAAGGGCGTACACTTTCTGACGAGCTCCCCGCTGCCCCTTACCTATTGCCCAACGCCCCAACGTTCGACCTGACACTGGTTCAATTTCGCGCCAAGTACAACATTGAAAACCCGACGCTTGTCATCAACGAATATCGGGCTATTAGCGTAAAAAACGAAGAGACGGCTATCACGCGCGCCGCCAGCAAAATCAATGATTATCTCTACTCTTCGGTTGTACTGGAAAAGGGCACAGGAAAAATCAAGAGCTTACAGATCACCTACATTCCGCCCGTGTCGATAAAAAACGATAAAGAAAATGGAAAAGACGGCAAGAAGCTCGATAAATCAGACGATAAAGTCTCACGCGAGTCGCGCGAACTCGCCATCAACTACATGGCCGCTATCATGCGGCACTTTTCGCCTACACTAACCTTTGATCAATGCACGGCTAAAGTCTCCTCGCTGTTGAATAAAGGCAAAGGCCAGCTCTATTTCGCCCAAAATGATGGGGCGATGCGTTATGTCGTATCGGATAGCGCAGAAAAAGGTATTACTTTCGCAGTTGAACCGATTAAGCTGTCGCTATCAGATAATGCGGCTTAATCGCATCCTTTCGTATTTCATGATGGAAAACAAAACTTCTTAGTCGCGAGCTTTCTATACTGATTTACAGACAATGCCGGTAAGGCAGACTTTTACGATTATGTGTTCCGAATTGGAGAAATGAAAATGCGTCAACCATTAGTCATGGGCAACTGGAAACTCAACGGCAGCCACCACATGGTCAACGAACTGATCCTTGCGCTGCGCAACGAACTGAGCGCCGTAGCCAACTGTGACGTTGCTATCGCTCCACCAACCATCTATCTGGACCAGGCTGCACATACTCTGGCAGGTTCTCGTATCGCACTGGGTGCACAAGACGTTGGTATCAACGCTTCTGGTGCATTCACCGGTGAAACTTCGGCTCAAATGCTGAAAGATGTCGGTGCTAAATACATCATTATCGGTCACTCAGAGCGTCGTACTTACCACAAAGAAAGCGACGAGTTTATTGCAGAGAAATTTGCAGCCGTTAAAGAAGCTGGCCTGATCCCTGTGCTGTGCATCGGTGAAACCGACGCAGAAAATGAAGCGGGTAAAACTCAGGAAGTTTGCGCTCGTCAATTAGACGCCGTGCTGAAAACCATGGGTGCTCAGGTGTTCAAAGGTGCAGTTATCGCATACGAACCAGTATGGGCAATCGGTACTGGCAAATCAGCAACCCCAGCTCAGGCTCAAGCCGTTCACAAATTCATCCGCGACCACATTGCTAAACACAATGCCGAAGCAGCTGAAGAAGTTATTATCCAATACGGTGGTTCTGTTAACGCAGCAAACGCCGCTGAACTGTTCACTCAGCCAGATATCGATGGCGCGCTGGTTGGCGGTGCATCTCTGAAAGCTGACGCTTTTGCCGTTATCGTTAAAGCTGCGGCTGAAGCAAAAACTGCATAATTGCGTTTCTGCTTTCTTGCATGCAAAAAAAACCCCGGAGAACCGGGGTTTTTTATGGCTGGATAATGCTATCTCTGGGAAATCTGATCGAATTCCCCACCGGTTGCAAAATGCTCTTTCTGAGCCTTCTGCCAGCCACCAAAGAGCTGATCAACGGTGAATAACTTCAGCTGCGGAAATTGCTGACTGTATTGCTTGGCAATTGCCTCATCACGTGGGCGGTAGTAATTTTTGGCGGCGATGGTCTGCCCTTCAGGTGAATACAGATATTTCAGGTACTCATCCGCAACCTGACGCGTTCCACGCTTATCGACCACTTTATCCACCACGGATACCGTCGGCTCAGCCAGAATAGAAACACTCGGCGTCACAATTTCAAACTGGTCTTTGCCCAATTCATGCTGAGCCAGTAGCGCTTCGTTCTCCCACGCAATCAACACATCGCCGATGCCACGTTCAACGAAAGTATTCGTTGCACCGCGAGCGCCAGAATCAAGTACCTCTACGTTCTTATACAGCGCTTTGACGAACTCTTTCGCCTTAGCCTGATCGTTATTGTTATTTTCCAGCGCATAACCCCACGCACCTAAATAGTTCCAGCGAGCGCCACCGGAGGTTTTAGGGTTAGGCGTAATAACTGAAACGCCCGGCTTAATTAAGTCATTCCAGTCGTGAATTTGCTTTGGGTTACCTTTACGAACTAAGAAAACAATGGTTGAAGTGTAGGGTGCCGAATTATCTGGCAGACGCTTAATCCATGCTTTATCTATTCGTCCACGCTCCGCGATTGCATCAACATCATAGGCTAGCGCCAGCGTCACTACGTCGGCTTCGATACCGTTAATCACCGATGTCGCCTGCTTGCCCGATCCACCATGAGACTGTCTGATCGTTACGTTATCGCCAGTCTCCTGTTTGTAGTGCTTGCTGAACGCTTCGTTATATTGCTGATAAAGCTCTCGTGTTGGATCATAAGAAACGTTTAGCAACTGAATATCTTTTGCCAGCGCACCGGTAGCCACCAGCAGTAACGACAGACCAATCCCAAGTTTACGCATCACCGCTCTCCAAACTTTTACCTAAGTAGTTAAAAGAGAGCCTGCCAGAAAGCAGGAAAATGATTAAAGAATAAAAAAGATACAGTTATGCTTTCAAGGAATAATAACGAAAGGTTGATCTGCCAATCACAGCAACAAAAAAGCCCCATGAAGGGGCTTTTGAAATGGTTAACGCCTGAATTGCTTAGGCCTCTGGCTTAAACAATTAGTACAGCATTTTCGCTGTTTCCAGCCAATCACCTTTGAATGGACGCTTCATGTTTTCTACCGCGTCGATAATATCGTGGTGAACCAGCTTTTCGTTCTGAATACCGACACAGCGTCCACCGTAGCCCTGCAACAGCAGTTCAATAGAGTATGCGCCCATGCGGGAAGCTAAAATGCGGTCATAGGCGACTGGAGCCCCACCACGCTGGATGTGACCCAGAACGGTTGCACGAGTCTCTCGACCGGTTTCTTGCTCGATATGTTTAGCTAACTCGTCGATGTCACAGATGTGCTCAGTGATTGCCACGATAGCGTGTTTTTTGCCTTTGATAATGCCGGCTTTGATTTCGTTAACCAGATCTTCACGCTTGAACTCAACCTCTGGCAGAACGATAAACTCACAGCCCCCAGCGATAGCCGCTGCCAACGTCAGGTCACCACAGTAGCGGCCCATGACTTCTACGATAGAAATACGCTGGTGAGAAGAAGAGGTATCACGCAGGCGGTCGATCGCTTCAACGACAGTTTCCAGTGCGGTGAAGTAACCGATAGTGTAGTCCGTACCTGCAACGTCGTTATCGATCGTGCCCGGCAAGCCGATGCAAGGGAAGCCCATCTCCGTGATACGCTTCGCCCCCATGTATGAACCATCACCACCAATAACCACTAGCGCATCTAGCCCAACTTTACGCATGTTATCAACGGCTTTCTCACGCACTTTATCATCGCGGAACTCAGGGAAACGCGCAGAACCCAAGAAAGTACCGCCACGGTTAATCATGTCTGACACACTTGAGCGATCAAGCTGCTTCATACGACCTTCATACAAGCCGAGGTAGCCGTCCTCGATACCGTAGACTTCTAACCCTTTGGCTAATGCCGCACGTACAACACCACGGATCGCAGCGTTCATACCTGGAGCGTCACCGCCACTCGTCAATACACCGATTTTCTTGATCATGACTACCTCTGAGCTTGTAGATGCTATTCTTAAGAATTGTTTTCGCCATCGCGCTAAACGTTATTATATGTGGTACAGGACACAGGTATAGAAAATGAACGTTTATTGCTGCTACTGCTGAATATTATATCAAAGTTATCCAGCTGAATTGATTCAGGTCAGTCTAGTTTGTGGTAAAAAATTTCCCAAGCACTAAAGGAATAAATTTAAAAACCCACCACACCCATCACACTATTGCTTACATTCTCTAATGATTTTGGTTGTGAAAGCTGTGATAAACGGGATAACGCCCGCAGCCACCAGCTTAAACTATAACTTTATAGCTTAGTCGCGATTAGACCTCCCAGTGCCCTTTTCGAGTATCAGGCACCACGGAGCACGGGTCCTGATGGATTATGACGTCAGAACCGGGAAACCGTTGCAAAATAGCCTGCTCAACTTGTTCGGCGATTTCATGAGCCTGAATTAAAGGGAGGTTATCGTCCATCTCGATATGTAACTGAATAAAACGCGTCGGCCCTGATTGGCGGGTTCTTAAATCATGTACTCCGCTAACGCCCGGCCAAGCATGGACGATATCAACAATAGCCTGACGCTCATCATCATCTAATGCACGATCTAGCAAAGACTGTACGGCTTCATAGCCCATACGCAGCGCGCTATACAGGATATAAACGCCGATTCCGAGCGCAAACAAAGAGTCCGCACGCGTGAAACCGTACCAGCTCAATCCCAGTGAAATCAAAATTGCACCGTTCATCATGACGTCAGACTGGTAATGAAGCATATCCGCGCGCACTGCCTGACTGCGGGTTTTCCGTACCACCCAGCGTTGGAAGGTCACTAATGCCATCGTACAGGCCAAAGCGATAATTGTTACCCCAATACCAAGACCTGGGTCAGTCATCGGTTCAGGGTTGATAAGGTGCTGGAAACCGGTCAGGAACAGGAACAATGCGGAGCCGGAAATAAACATGCTTTGTGCCAGTGCGGCCAGCGATTCCGCCTTACCATGGCCAAAGGTGTGTTCTTCATCAGCAGGCTGTAATGAGTAACGTACCACCAGCAAATTCGTCAAGGATGCGGCGATATCTACAATGGAGTCCACCAGTGATGCCAAAAGACTGACAGAACCAGTGTGCCACCAGGCAAGCGTTTTAATAATAAGGAGTGCGGTGGCTGTGACCGTGGCTCCCAGCGCAGCGGTTTTAACTAACCGTGCATATTGCTGGTCCATGAAAATATCCTTTAATCATTTAGGGCTGTTCAGTATAGCGAATTAATGACAAAAAAGGCCGCTGGGAACATGGCTTGTCTTCGCTCAGATTAGCACAATGCTCTGTTACGTTTGGGAAGATATCTATTCTTGAGGACGACTTACTCCTCCCTCTCACTTAGCTCATCTTAATTTACAAACTACAGGCAAAAAAAACCCCACCGTAAGGTGGGGAAGACAGGGATGGTGTCTATGGCAAGGAAAAACAGGGTGCTACTCTTTCGTACCTAACTTCAGGGCTGAAGTATTCTGCATGGTCGCTATCTGCTGCTGCCAATTGGCAATCCGCTGCTGGTAACGCTCATTTAACTGGGCCTTTTGCTCTGGAGTAAGCAGGTTGTACATCTGGTTGCGAATTTTCGCCATTTCAACCTGACGGTTTATACTCTCCTGAGCCATTTTCTCGGCTAACTGCCGCACTGCGGCTTCATCGAACTTTTCTGCCGTTACCAGATTGTGCATGGTTTCAGCCTCCGCGATATCAACGCGGGGTAAATCGTGTCGCGCAAGCTGCATCAAATCTCGCATTTGCTGGCGCTGATGTTCACTAAGATTCACACCATCAAACATGCGGTTATGATCCATACTTTGATACAACATACCGTTATGTTGAGAGCCTTCGGCAAATGCTGCGGTTGAGGCCATCGCAAGCATAAACGTCATGGCTAACGAGGTTACTTTACGCATCATCTACTCCTTTGCATTGGCTGGCTCATGTGAATCGACGAGAATCAGTGTAGCTCTGGGCCTGAAAACTAGCGTCAGTGCATGTAAAACTAAGTAAAGTCATGGAATAGCGGCACTTGTTGTCGTATTTTGCGTCAGGAGGTAAATACCTATGAATAAAATTTTACTGGTTGATGACGATCGCGAACTGACGTCACTACTGCAAGAACTGCTGGATTTAGAAGGTTTTAGCGTCGTCGTTGCTCACGATGGCGAACAGGCTCTGGAGCTTTTAGATTCCAGCATCGATTTATTATTGTTAGACGTCATGATGCCGAAGAAAAACGGTATCGATACATTGAAAGAAGTTCGCCAACATCACCAAACGCCAGTAATTATGCTCACTGCGCGCGGTAGTGAATTGGATCGCGTGCTGGGTCTAGAACTCGGCGCAGATGATTACTTACCTAAGCCGTTCAACGATCGCGAGCTAGTTGCACGTATCCGTGCAATTTTGCGCCGATCGAATTGGAATGAGCAGCAACAAAGCAACGAAAGCAACGCGCCAACGCTGGAAGTTGATCACCTGTTACTGAATCCGGGGCGTCAAGAAGCCAGTTTTGATGGACAAACATTAGAACTGACAGGAACCGAGTTCACCCTGCTTTATCTGCTGGCTCAGCATTTAGGACAGGTTGTTTCACGTGAACACCTAAGTCAGGAAGTCTTGGGTAAACGTCTGACACCGTTTGACCGTGCTATCGATATGCATATTTCTAACCTGCGCCGTAAGCTGCCTGAACGCAAGGACGGTCAACCTTGGTTTAAAACGCTACGCGGTCGCGGCTATCTGATGGTGTCTGTTTCATGATTAACAGCCTTACGGCACGTATCTTTGCCATTTTCTGGTTAACGCTGGCGTTAGTGCTGATGGTGGTGCTGATGCTGCCAAAGCTCGACTCACGTCAGCTAACCTCATTACTGGACAGTGAACGCCGTCAAGGCATTATGCTGGAACAGCACGTGGAAGCGGAGTTAGCTGTCGACCCGGCGAATGACCTGATGTGGTGGCGTCGCTTGTTCCGCGCCATTGATAAATGGTCTCCCCCAGGTCAGCGGCTTCTGTTAGTGACAAGCGAAGGGCGCGTTATTGGCGCTCAACGCAATGAAATGCAGATCGTACGTAACTTTATCGGCCAGTCTGATAACGCAGACCAGCCGAAAAAGAAAAAATATGGCCGACTCGAAATGTTGGGGCCCTTCCCTATTCGTGATGGCGAAGATAATTACCAGCTCTATCTAGTACGCCCAGCAAGCAGCCCACAGTCCGACTTCATCAACCTGATGTTTGACCGCCCGCTGTTACTGTTACTGGTTACGATGCTCATTAGCTCACCTCTGTTGCTCTGGTTAGCATGGAGCCTCGCGAGCCCTGCCCGTAAGCTTAAAAATGCTGCCGATGATGTTGCCAGCGGTAACCTCAAACAACATCCCGAATTGGAGGCTGGCCCGCAGGAGTTCTTAGCCACCGGAGCAAGTTTCAACCAAATGGTGAGCGCTCTCGAGCGCATGGTTAACGCACAGCAACGGCTTATCTCTGATATCTCACATGAGCTAAGAACACCGCTGACACGCCTGCAGCTTGCTACCGCGCTGATGCGTCGCCGCCATGGTGAATATAACGAACTATCGCGTATAGAGATAGAAGCTCATCGTCTCGACAGCATGATCAATGACTTGCTAGCGCTGTCTCGCAATCAGCATAAAACCGAGCTGGAGCGCGAGCACCTAAAAGCCGATGAGCTTTGGGATGACGTGTTGGAAAATGCCAAATTTGAGGCTGAACAAGTCGGCAAAACGCTAGAGATTATCAGCCCGCCGGGGCCTTGGCCGCTATTTGGCAGCCATGCGGCACTCGATAGTGCGTTTGAAAATATCGTGCGTAACGCTCTTCGCTACTCTCATCACAAAATTGCGGTGACGTTTAGCTGTGACAATCAGGGGATCACCATTCACGTCGACGATGACGGCCCAGGTGTCGCACCAGAAGACCGTGAGCAGATCTTCCGCCCGTTCTATCGCACTGATGAGGCGCGCGACCGCGAGTCAGGAGGTACAGGCTTAGGCTTGGCAATCGTTGAAACCGTGGTAGAACAGCATAACGGCTGGGTCAAGGCCGAAGACAGCCCTCTGGGTGGTCTGCGCCTAACACTTTGGCTACCGCTTTATACGCGATAAGTTTGGAGTATAATGCGCCCCCTGACCTTGGGGGCGTACCACATGTTAAATATCGTTTTATTTGAACCAGAAATCCCACCGAATACCGGCAATATCATCCGTCTTTGCGCCAACACGGGCTTTAAATTACACCTTATCGAACCGTTAGGTTTTACTTGGGACGATAAGCGTCTGCGCCGCGCAGGTCTGGACTATCACGAGTTCGCCACGCTAAAAAAACATCATGACTATCAAGCCTTTCTCGATAGCGAAAAACCTGAACGCCTCTTTGCTTTGACGACAAAAGGTACGCCGGCACACAGCGCGGTAAGTTATCAAGCGGGTGATTATCTGGTGTTTGGCCCAGAAACGCGCGGATTACCGGCCTACATTCTGGATGCTCTGCCTGCTCAGCAAAAAATTCGTATCCCGATGCTCGCCAGCAGTCGCAGCATGAATCTGTCAAATGCGGTTTCTGTTGTGGTCTACGAAGCGTGGCGCCAACTGGGCTACGAAGGTGCGCTACTGAAAGAGTAAGTTATTAGTAGAATATGATGCGAGGCAGGCGAATGTCTGCCCCGTGAAATGAAGACAAGTTGTATTTAGATACCGTCGCCGAACTCAAAACCGTCATGTGCGCCGTTAAACAACTGATCCATATCCATAGATGGCTTTTCGCTTTCAGGACGTCCGACAATGCGAGCAGGCACACCGGCAGCGGTTGTATGCGCTGGAATTGGATGCAAGACAACTGAGCCCGCCCCAATCTTGGCACCACGGCCAACCTCAATGTTGCCGAGAATTTTAGCACCAGCTCCGATCATTACGCCTTCGCGGATTTTTGGGTGACGGTCGCCGCCCTCTTTTCCCGTACCGCCCAGCGTCACCGATTGCAGAATAGAAACATCATTTTCTACAACGGCGGTTTCGCCGATCACAATTCCGGTTGCGTGATCGAGCATGATCCCACAGCCAATGCGCGCAGCAGGGTGAATATCCACCCCAAAAACAACGGAAATCTGGTTTTGCAGATAAATAGCCAACGCTTTACGATCTTGTGACCATAACCAATGCCCGATGCGATACGCTTGAAGCGCATGGAAACCTTTGAGGTACAATAGCGGCGTGGAGTATTTATCAACTGCGGGGTCACGCTGACGTACGGCAAGAATATCGCGCGCCGCATAGTCCGTCATATTGGTGTCTGCACGGTAGGCTTCTTCCACCACCTCGCGGATCGCAATGGCGGGCATAATGGCGTTCGCCAGCTTATTCGCCAAAATGTAACTCAGTGCACTACCCAGATTTTCATGCTTCAGCAAGGTGGCATGATAGAAGCTAGCCAGCATCGGCTCACACTCGGCCAAACCACGCGCCTCGGTTTTGATGCATTGCCAGATTTGTTCTAATTCTTCTATCGACATACAACGCTCCCTTACTTCACCTAAATTACTGCTATTTAATTGCTGCCGCGATGATCTTCGCGCCAGCTGTACCCAAAATAATTGGCGTTGCATGACAAAAGCCTTAAGACTTTTTGTCATGCAGCTTCAAGTATGACGGGGATATAATTTAGACAACAATTAACCAGACCGACTATCATGCGGTCAAGCAGTTATGCCAAGAAATTGGCATCTAGCGGCTGGTCTTTTCGTCTTTGCGTGCACGACCTAACAGCGTCAGCGCAGCTTCTCGCGCATCTTTATGGCAGTAAAGCACCTGATAGATTTGCTCAGTGATCGGCATTTCAACACCATAGCGCTGAGCCAACGCCATCACCTCTTTGGTGTTGCGATAACCTTCTACCACCTGACCAATCTTATCCTGCGCTTCTTGTACGCCAATGCCTTGCCCCAACATAATTCCGAAACGGCGGTTACGAGACTGGTTATCGGTACAAGTCAGCACCAAATCGCCTAATCCCGACATCCCCATAAAGGTGGTTGGATCGGCACCTAGCGCAACGCCAAGACGGCTCATCTCAGTCAAACCACGGGTGATCAGCGCTGTTCTGGCATTTGCCCCAAAACCGATGCCATCGGACATTCCCGCACCAATCGCAATCACGTTTTTCACCGCGCCGCCCAGCTGTACACCGATAAAATCGGGGTTGCTGTAAACACGGAAGCTTTTGCCACAGTGTAATAGCTGCTGCAAATCTTCAGTGAACTGTGCGTCAGTTGATGATAATGCGATCGCCGTGGGAAGACCCGCAGCCAACTCTTTCGCAAACGTAGGGCCCGATAGCGTCGCTAAAGGAATATCAGGACCGAGAGCCTCACGGGCGACGTCTTGCAACAGACGGCCTGTTTCCGCTTCCAATCCCTTAGTTGCCCAAACGATACGTGAATCAGCACGCAAATAAGGCTTCAGTTGACGCAGCACTTCACCAAACACATGGCTAGGTACAACAACCAGCACATCACGGCTTGCAGCCATTGCCTGCGCAAGATCGGTTTCCAGCTTGAGCGTATCAGGGAAAGGAACATCAGGCAGGAAGGCCTGATTACAACGCGCAGCATCCAGTGCATTGATATGCTTGGGATCGTGTCCCCACAGCACTACCTGATGCCCATTGCGCGCCAGCGTAATTGCCAGAGCGGTGCCGTACGAGCCGGCACCGATGACGGTCATTGAAGCCGTTGGGTTATTCATTAGGCATCCAGAGGCTGCTGTTCAGCACCTTCTGCGCCTTCAGCTTGCTGCAGATAGTTCATGAACAGTGCATCAAAGTTAACGGGAGCTAAGTTCAGCTGTGGGAAAGTACCACGAGAAACCAAGCTGGTGATGCATTCACGCGCATACGGGAACAGGATGTTCGGGCAGTAAGCACCAAGGCAATGCGCCATCTGAGTGCCTTCAATGCCAGAAATTGTGAAAATACCTGCCTGCTGAACTTCACACAGGAATGCAGTTTCTTCGCCCAGAGATGCGGTTACCGTCACGCGCAGCACAACTTCAAACACGCCGTCAGCCAGTTGGGTTGATGCCGTATCCAGATCCAGTTTAACTTCTGGCTGCCATTCTTTCTGGAATACCGCCGGTGCGTTTGGTGCTTCAAAAGAGATATCTTTGGTGTATACACGCTGGATCTGGAAAGACATCTCTGAGTTATTTTGTTCTGACATAGTGTTAATACCTTTTAAGTTAATATCCATAAATAGGATTTATGGGGCGAATACCGTACTGATTACAAAAGCGGGTCGAGACCACCCTTCGCATCCAGCGCGTGTAAATCGTCACAGCCACCAATGTGCTGCCCATCAATAAAAATTTGTGGCACGGTTGTACGACCGCTGCGCTCAATCATTTCTTCACGCTTTTTTGGGTCGTTATCAATAGCAATTTCATTAAACTGAGCACCTTTTGACTGCAACAGTGCTTTTGCACGATGACAGAAAGGACAGGTCGCTTTGGTATAGATATCAATGTTTGCCATGATCAATTCCTTGCAGATTATTTACCGCGCGCTAAAGGCAGGTTCTCACCGCTCCAGCCTGCGATACCATCTTTCAACGTGTAAACGCGTTCAAAGCCCGCTTTCACTAAATGCTCACCGGATTCACGAGAGCTCATGCCGTTGGCACAAACCACGATGACTGGCTGAGTTTTATGTTTATCCAGTTCACCAAAGCTACCGTTTTTCAGGTCGCTAGGCGTCAGGTTCAGAGAGTTTGCCAGATGTCCTTTGCGGAAATCTTCGCGAGAGCGAGTATCAACGACTACGGCATCTTCTTTGTTAATGAGAAGAGTTGCTTCACCACGAGTAATTTCTTTTACTTTGGAGAAACGGCTTTTAAAGGTGGTGACCAGTACTGCTACAAACAGAACAATCCACGCTACGCTAAGTATGGGATGGGCACTCACAAATTGCATAATCTCTTGCATTTGCATGGGGTGTAACGACTCCCGTCAGTTAAGGGATAAAATCAAAGTGTCAGAGTATACCTGCGCAGTGCATCAATTACAGCCAGAAGACCTGTTACTAAAAACGAATCTGCGGCATAACCCGAAATTTTTCATTATTCAGACAGGGTTTACCTGCCCAAAATGCGGAACAGAAACGATCATTTGATCTTTCTGCACTCAATTCACCACAGACTGTAGTAAAATTACACTACTTTGAGTGCAAATAGCCGTGTATGTTATTCGGCCTTTGCTTAGGCACCGCTCTGCGGGCGTGCTAGTGATCCGTTTTAGCATAAACGGCTATTCACACTTGAACGTATTTTGAACTCAAACTTTGAACTTATAAAGAAACGAGGTTGTTGCAATGTCGAGCGCCAAAAAACCTATGGTACTGGTGATTCTGGACGGTTACGGTTACCGCGAAGAAACCCAAGATAACGCGATTCTTAACGCTAAGCGTCCTGTGATGGATCGTTTGTGGAAAGAGTATCCGCACACCCTGATTTCTGCTTCCGGCTTAGACGTGGGTCTGCCTGACGGTCAAATGGGTAACTCAGAAGTGGGTCACGTAAACTTAGGCGCAGGCCGCATCGTATACCAAGACCTGACTCGTCTAGATAAAGAAATCAAAGACGGCGATTTCTTCGCTAACGAAGTGCTGGTTGGCGCTGTTGATAAAGCCGTATCTCTGGGCAAAGCAGTCCACATCATGGGCTTGATGTCTCCGGGCGGCGTTCACAGTCACGAAGAACATATTCTCGCTATGGTTGAACTGGCCGCTAAACGCGGTGCAGAAAAAATCTACCTGCATGCATTCCTAGACGGACGTGACACTCCGCCGCGCAGTGCTGAAAATACACTGAAACGATTCACCGAGAAATTTGCCGAACTGGGTAAGGGCCGTATTGCTTCTCTGATTGGTCGCTACTATGCCATGGATCGCGATAACCGTTGGGATCGCGTGCAGTTAGCCTACGACCTGTTGACCGAAGCCAAAGGCGAATTCACCGCTGAAAACGCTGTGGCTGGCCTTGAAGCCGCTTACGCTCGCGATGAAAATGACGAGTTTGTTAAACCAACCGTGATTAAAGCCGCTGGTGAACCAGATGCCATCATGGAAGACGGCGATGCCCTGATCTTCATGAACTTCCGCGCTGACCGTGCTCGCCAAATCACCCGCACCTTTGTTAACGCCGACTTCGACGGTTTCAAACGCAACAAAGTGGTTAACTTCAGCAACTTCGTGATGCTGACTGAGTACGCTGCTGACATCAAAGCTGCATGTGCTTATCCACCATCATCACTGGAAAACACTTTCGGCGAATGGCTGATGAAGCATGACAAAACCCAGCTGCGTATTTCCGAAACTGAAAAATATGCGCACGTAACGTTCTTCTATAACGGTGGCGTTGAAGAACCGTTTAAAGGCGAAGACCGCATCCTGATCAACTCACCAAAAGTTGCCACCTACGATCTACAGCCAGAGATGAGCTCTGCTGAGTTGACCGAGAAGCTGGTCGCTGCAATCAACAGCGGTAAATACGATGCGATCATTTGTAACTATCCTAACGGTGATATGGTTGGCCACACGGGTATTTATGACGCAGCGGTTAAAGCCGTTGAGACACTGGACCATTGCGTCGGTCAGGTTGTGGAAGCCGTACAAAACGTAGGTGGCCAGTTGCTGATCACCGCAGATCACGGTAACGCCGAGCTCATGCGCGATCAGGTTACTGGTGCTGCTTATACCGCTCATACCAACCTGCCGGTGCCGCTTATCTATGTCGGAAAACCAGCTAAAGCCGTTGAAGGCGGTAAATTGTCTGACATCGCAGCAACCATGTTAACGATGATGGACATGGAAGTGCCTAAAGAGATGACTGGTAAGCCGCTGTTCATCGTGGAATAATCGATCCCCATGAGGGGAAAAGACCAATTTCACGAATCAAAGGTAGCCTTAGCGCTCAAAACGGGTAAAAACATCGGTGATAAGCAAACGTGTTTGTCACCGTTACCCACAGCGCTTCGCATGCTGCCAATACTATGTGCCAGTTTCATTTATGCTGGCGCATGGTTTTCTTCGTTCCCCGCGATTGCCGCTGACGACAATAAACAGCAGCTAAAATCTATTCAGCAAGACATTGCTGAAAAAGAAAAAGCCGTAAAACAACAGCAGCAACAACGCAGTTCACTGCAAGATCAGCTCAAAGCACAAGAAAAAATCATCGCTCAGGCGAGTCGATCTCTGCGAGAAACGCAGTCTGAACTGGCGACGTTAAGTGCCAATGTCACCAAACTAACCGCATCAATTAAAAAGCTTCAGTCGCAAGAGAATAAGCATCTACAACTGCTTGAGCATCAGCTCGATATGGCTTTCCGTTTAGGGAAACATACCGGCATTCAAGTATTGCTGAGTGGTGAAGAAAGCCAGCGCAGCGAGCGTATCTTGGCTTACTTTGGCTATCTCAATGAAGCTCGCCAGAAGAACATTGATAAACTAAACCAAACTCGCACAGATTTAGCCAGTGAAAAGAAAGCGCTAGAAGCGGCACAGAACCAGCAAAAAGCGATTCTCATCACTCAGCAGCAAGCTCAACAACAGCTTGAATCTGCCCGCATTCAGCGACAAAAAACACTGTCATCATTGGAAAGCGCTCTGGCGAAAGACCAGCAACAGCTCTCTGAAATGAAAGCGAACGAATCGCGCCTGCGCGATCAGATTGCAAAAGCCGAACGTGAAGCTAAGGCTCGAGCCGAGCGAGAGGCACGTGAAGCTGCCAAACTTCAGGCCCAAATGAAGGCTAAAGAAGAACAGGCGAAGAAAAAAGGAACCACCTACAGATACAAACCAACGGAAAGTGAGCGTTCGTTAATCGCCCGTACCGGTGGTTTAGGCCGTGGCAACGGTCAAGCTATGTGGCCAGTTCGCGGTCGTACTATTCACAGTTTCGGCGAAACACTGCAAGGTGAGCTGCGCTGGAAAGGGATGGTTATTGCCGCATCCGAGGGTAGCGAAGTCAAAGCTATCGCAGATGGTCGCGTACTGTTGGCCGATTGGCTACAAGGCTATGGCTTAGTCGTCGTCGTTGAGCACGGTAAAGGCGATATGAGCCTGTATGGTTATAACCAAAGCGCGCTGGTTAACGTAGGTGCTCAAGTGCGCGCTGGTCAGCCAATTGCACTGGTTGGTAACAGCGGCGGCCAAGGCCAACCTGCTCTTTACTTCGAAATTCGCCGTCAAGGACAAGCCGTTAACCCACTACCGTGGCTTGGACGTTAGACCCGCGATTCGCCATTCACCCCGCAGTTACCGCTCCTGCATTAACAAGGGAAAACACATTGCGATTTTTCAATGCTGTCACCTCCGCACTTTTAATTTTCACCTGTAGCGCGGTCTCTGCCTACGCGGGAAAACTGGCGATTGTTATCGATGATTTTGGCTATCGCCCGCAAGAAGAAAACAAAATTCTGCAAATGCCTTTAGCGATCTCGGTGGCGGTATTACCCACCGCGCCACATGCACGTGAAATGGCCACCAAAGCACATGCGCAAGGGCGGGAAATTTTAATCCACCTCCCAATGGCGCCTATCAGTAAGCAACCATTAGAAAAAGACACATTACAACCCTCAATGAGCGAAGCTGAAATCCAGCGCATTATTCATCAGGCCGTAAATTCTGTGCCGTATGCCGTCGGGATGAATAATCATATGGGCAGCTTGATGACTTCGAATCTACAGGGCATGCAGAAAGTTATGCGCACCCTTGAGCAGTATCACTTTCTCTATTTTCTCGACAGCATGACTATCGGCAATAGCCAAGTCACGAACGCATCGGCTGGAACCGGCATCAAAGTGATTAAACGTAGAGTCTTTCTAGATGATTCGCAGAATGAGGCATCCATTCGCCAGCAGTTTAATCGCGCAATTCAAATCGCCCGTAAAAACGGCTCAGCCATAGCGATCGGTCATCCGCATCCATCAACGGTGCGAGTATTGCAACAAATGCTGCCGTCGTTACCTGCAGATATCGTATTAGTTCGCCCAAGCTCTCTGCTAAACGGCGCTTCTGTGCCGGACAACAACCCAGCACCAACGCAGCAAAAATCACGTAATCCGTTCCGTGGTGTGAAACAGTGCACAACCAAAAAAGCACCTGAAAAAGTGTATGCTACCGCGATGTTTGATGCGATTAGCTCCAGCTTGGCAAATTCAGCGCCAATTAAATTTATGCAGGCTCGCTGGCAATACTGGCGCTAACGGCGTCAGTACCAAATTAATTCATAATCCGGCATAATATGGTATTGCGGATTATGAATTAATTGCCAAACTAAAATGAATATAAAGAAACCTTATTTACTCTTTGGGAAAGAGTATTTATTGCTAATTATTAGCATAATTATTTTCAGCGTGATTAATATACTCATGGCGCCAAACATTCACATGTCTTACCGCATTGTGACTTTTACGCTGTCGTTATTATTTTTAAAAGCCATCCGTTCGACCCCACTGCGCTTGATGTTGGCTGTACCACTTTTATTTCTGTGCTCTGCGGATATTAGTCTTAGTCTCTACTCATGGTTTACATTCAAAACGCCATTTAATGACGGTTTCGCCGCCAGTACGCTAGAAAGCAACCCAAGTGAAATGCTCGCTATGCTGGGCGTGTATCTGCGGTTTGTGATTGTGTGTTTGGCATTGCTCGTTCTCTTTATCTGTGCAGTCAGACCCATCTCTGGAAAAATGCCGTCCAAGAAAATAACTGGGACGCTTATTCTCATTATTTGCCTGGTCGCGTTAGTTTCCTCGCTAAAGTTCGTTAAAAAGCGTCCCGTCAATGAAGGCGCGATCTCAGAGCTTAAAGTCGCCGCCCGATTCACAACTTATATGCCATTCTTTAATATGAGCTATTTCCTTACAGCAATGCAGGAAAGCCAAATTTTAAAGAATATTAGCGGTGCCGCACCTCACTACACTCTGACCGTAAAAGATACTGGCATAGATACCTATGTTTTGATCATTGGTGAATCAGAACGAGCCAGAAACATGAGTATCTATGGCTATAAAAAACCGACTACCCCACAGCTCGAATCACAGAAACCCTATTTAAAACTGTTTACTCAAGCAATTAGCGGAGTGCCTTTTACGTCGGTTGCTGTACCGATGGCGCTTAGCGCAGACAATATCCATAACCATAATCTGAAGAATTATTCTGACAACATCATTAATCTAGCCAATCAGGCAGGTTTTCACACCACTTGGTTAAGCGCACAGACAGCCTTCGGCAACTATGGCTCCTCTGTTGCGGGTATCGCCATGAATGCTAAAGATAAATTGTATATCAAAGGCTATGACAAAGAGCTGATACCACATCTAAAAACAGCATTAGCTAAGCCGAGCCACGATAAAAAACTCATTATTCTGCATCTCTATGGCAGCCATGAACCAGCATGTGCCAGATATCCGTCGAATGAGGCGGTTTTTGATAAAAACGGCGATATAGATGCTTGCTACGATAATTCCGTTCGTTATACCGATAGCTTATTTGGTGAAATCTTTAGCTTATTAAAGCAGAACAACGCTTCCGTATTCTATTTCTCAGACCATGCTTTAGAGAGAGATCCTAAGCAGAGCGCCCCTTACTTCCACGGCGGTATAACGCCAAGCCAAGAGGCCTATCATGTTCCTATGTTTATCTGGTATAGCCCAGTATTAGAGCCACGTTATCAGCAGGAGATTGGACAGGTAGATTCCGTATATTCGACCAGTTATAACGATGCCGCAATCGCAACTTGGCTAGGTATTACCGATGCTAACAGGGGAATGTTTTCAAGCGTTAATGACGTCGTTAACAAGTTTAAAAATGATTCAACCGTGCTCGATAACCTTTACCAAAAACTGGATTATCACTCTCTGCGCAAAACTGCGCAGGAGCCGCTGCCTGAGTCGTCCAGATAGTAAAAAAGCCCCGACTGAGGGGCTTTCTATTGATCGTCGCTACCCACATGGGTGGCTTTGTCAGGGCGGAAATTAATCCCAGCTTAAAACAACCTTACCTGACTGACCCGAACGCATGGCGTCAAAACCTTTTTGGAAATCATCAATCCCGAAACGATGAGTGATAATTGGGCTGAGATCCAAGCCTGATTGCAGCAACGCGGCCATCTTGTACCACGTTTCAAACATCTCACGACCATAGATACCTTTGATAAATAAGCCCTTAAAGATCACCTGATTCCAGTCAATTGCCATATCGGAAGGAGGAATCCCCAGCATGGCAATTTTGCCACCGTGATTCATGGTGCTCAGCATCGCGCGGAATGCCGGTGGAGCACCGGACATCTCCAAACCAACGTCGAAACCTTCGGTCATGCCAAGCTCACTCATCACATCAGTCAAATTTTCTTTGCTGACATTCACCGCTCGGGTAACGCCCATTTTACGCGCCAGATCCAAGCGGTATTCATTCACATCAGTAATCACGACGTTACGCGCCCCAACGTGTTTGCAGACCGCCGCCGCCATAATACCGATCGGGCCAGCGCCAGAAACCAGCACATCTTCGCCAACCAAATCAAAAGAAAGCGCGGTATGAACAGCATTGCCAAACGGGTCAAAGATCGCCGCTAACTCGTCAGAAATATTGTCTGGGATCTTGAACGCGTTAAATGCAGGAATCACGAGGTATTCAGCAAATGCACCGGTGCGGTTAACACCTACCCCCGTGGTGTTACGGCATAGATGCGTTCGCCCACCACGACAGTTACGGCAATGACCACAGGTAATATGACCTTCACCAGAAACTCGTTCACCGATCTTGTAGCCTTTCACTTCCTGTCCAATGGCAACAATTTCACCGACGTATTCATGCCCAACAACCATTGGAACTGGGATCGTTTTTTGCGACCACTCATCCCAATTGTAGATATGAACATCCGTGCCACAAATCGCCGTTTTACGGATTTTAATCATGATGTCGTTGTGCCCAAGCTCTGGCTTAGGTACGTCCGTCATCCAAATCCCTTCTTCGGCCTTCAGTTTTGACAATGCTTTCATGATGATGAATTCCTTACGCAATCACACCCAGTTGCTTGCCAATACGAATAAAGGCAGCCACAACGCGCTCAATTTGTTCTGGAGTATGATCGGCAGACATTTGGGTACGAATGCGTGCCTGACCTTTCGGAACAACAGGGAAGAAGAATCCAGTCACATAGATCCCTTCTTTCAACAGCTCATTGGCAAACTCTTGCGCCAACTTTGCGTCACCCAGCATCACTGGGATAATCGCGTGATCCGCACCAGCCAGAGTGAAACCAGCAGCGCTCATTTTTTCACGGAATAAACGAGCGTTACTCCACAGGCGGTTACGCAGTTCATCACCATCAGCCAGTAGCTCAAGCACTTTGATTGAGGCGGCTACAATCGCTGGAGCCAAAGAGTTTGAGAACAGATACGGACGCGAACGCTGGCGCAGCCATTCGATAACCTCTTTACGACCGGCGGTGTAGCCGCCAGACGCGCCACCGAGGGCTTTACCTAAAGTCCCTGTGATAATGTCGACGCGCCCCATGACTTCACAATATTCATGAGTACCACGGCCATTTTCACCCACGAAGCCGACAGCATGGGAATCATCGACCATAACCAACGCGCCATATTCATCAGCTAAATCACACACTGACTTCAAATCCGCAATAACGCCATCCATGGAGAACACGCCATCGGTAGCGATCATGATATGACGCGCACCATCGGCCTTAGCCATCTCCAACTGCGCCCGCAGTTCGGTCATATCATTATTGGCATAACGATAGCGTTTAGCTTTACATAAGCGCACACCATCAATGATAGATGCATGATTCAGCACATCCGAAATAATCGCATCTTCTGGGCCCAACAGCGTTTCGAATAAACCACCGTTAGCATCGAAACAGGAAGAATATAAAATCGAGTCTTCCATACCAAGAAACTCAGCTAAACGCTGTTCTAGCTGTTTATGGCTGTCTTGAGTTCCACAAATAAAGCGCACCGATGCCATGCCAAATCCATGGGAATCCATGCCTTTTTTCGCAGCTTCAATAAGTGCAGGGTGATTTGCCAAACCTAAGTAGTTGTTTGCACAGAAATTGATGACATGACGACCATCGGCTACCGCAATATCAGCCTGCTGCGCTGAAGTGATAATACGTTCATTTTTGTACAGACCTTCGGCACGGGTCGTTTCTAATTGCTGAGTCAGCTGCTGGTAAAAATCCTCAGACATGGTGTTATCTCCTGGATGGGCTAGTTCGTGAAACATATTACTGTTTTGTTGCAAATGAAACGAGTTTGTAACTCACAGAATGTGAAAAATGCAGCATATATCACGCTGCTGTAAGATAGCGGGAAATAATTGGTTTCAGATATCAATTTAGTCGTCATACGCCCAGCATGGGAGTATGAGTCTTAATGCTGAGGTTTTTGATTCAGATTCATACCCTATACGCTGAATGCTTAGGCATGAAATGCTATTATGACGTTATATAACGTGGGGCGTTGTGCGCCACTGTTCCGTTTATTTAAAGGTAAATCTCATGATTATTGTAACCGGCGGCGCTGGAATGATTGGCAGCAACATCGTTAAGGCACTGAATAATATCGGCTATAGCGATATTCTCGTGGTTGATAACCTTAAAGATGGCACCAAATTCGTTAATCTAGTCGATTTGGAAATCACCGACTACATGGATAAAGAAGATTTTATCGCAAGCGTTGTCGCTGGCGATGATTTCGGTGATATCGATGCGGTTTTCCATGAAGGCGCATGCTCATCCACAACAGAATGGGATGGCAAGTACATGATGGATAACAACTATCAGTACTCTAAAGAGCTTTTACATTTCTGTCTGGAACGCCAAATTCCATTCCTGTATGCCTCTTCAGCAGCCACCTACGGTTTAACCGAGCAATTCACTGAAGAACGTGAATTTGAAGGCCCGTTAAACGTCTATGGTTACTCTAAATTCCTGTTCGACCAGTATGTGCGCCAGATTCTTCCTCAGGCAGAATCACAAATTTGTGGCTTCCGTTACTTCAACGTTTATGGCCCACGCGAAGGCCATAAAGGCAGCATGGCAAGCGTTGCTTTCCACCTGAATAATCAAATCAACAACGGCGAAGATCCAAAACTGTTTGAAGGCAGCGATGGTTTTAAACGTGACTTCATCTACGTGGGCGACGTTGCCGATGTCAACCTATGGTTCTGGCAGAAAGGTATCTCCGGTATCTTCAACTGCGGTACTGGCCGTGCCGAATCCTTCCAAGCCGTTGCCGATGCCGTCGTTGCCTATCATCAGAAAGGCAGCATTAGCTACATTCCTTTCCCAGATAAATTGAAAGGTCGCTATCAGGGCTTCACCAAAGCCGACACGACTAAACTGCGCGCTGCTGGCTACGATAAGCCATTCAAAACCGTCGCAGAAGGCGTGAGTGAATATCTTGCATGGCTGAATAAAAAAGCCTAAATACGCGACTTAACAGTAAGGAATGAAGCACGGTATGAAAATACTGGTTATCGGACCTTCATGGGTAGGCGACATGATGATGTCGCAGAGCTTATATCGAACCCTGAAGGCCGAGCATCCTGACGCTAAAATCGACGTGATGGCACCCAACTGGTGCCGTCCATTATTAGCGCGTATGCCTGAAGTTAATGAAGCTATCGCAATGCCCCTAGGACACGGAGCTTTAGCTCTGGGCGAACGCTATCGTTTAGGGAAAAGCCTACGCGATAGCAACTACGATCGCGCCTATGTGCTGCCAAATTCATTTAAGTCGGCTCTGGTTCCCTTCTTTGCCCGCATTCCAGTCAGAACTGGATGGAAAGGCGAAATGCGCTATGGATTGCTGACCGATGTACGTCAGCTAGACAAAGCCGCATTCCCGCTGATGGTAGAGCGCTACGTTGCGTTAGCTTACCCATCACAGCAGATAAAATCAGCCAAAGACTTGCCTCAGCCTCTGTTGTGGCCTGCGCTCAGCGTAGCCGACGAAGAGATTGCTGAAACCGCTGCGGCATTTAATCTGACAGACCATCGCCCAATCATTGGCTTCTGTCCTGGAGCAGAGTTTGGCCCAGCAAAACGTTGGCCGCATTATCACTATGCCGCGTTGGCTCAAAAGCTTATTGAACAGGGATATCAGATCGCGCTCTTTGGCTCAGCCAAAGACCATGAGGCCGGTGAAGAAATTTGCCACGCGCTCACAGAAGATGCTCGTGAATACTGTTTGAATGTCGCAGGGCAAACTAATTTAGATCAGGCTGTTATCTTAATCGCAGCATGCCAAGCTATCGTTACCAATGATTCTGGTTTAATGCACGTGGCGGCTGCGCTTAACAAACCACTGGTTGCGCTTTATGGTCCTAGCAGCCCAGACTTCACACCGCCGTTATCTGATAAAGCCAAAGTGATCCGCTTGATTACAGGCTACCTAAAAATCCGCAAAGGTGATGCAAATCAAGGATATCACCAGAGCCTAATCGATATTCAGCCTGATGCTGTTATGCAAGCATTGAACGAGTTATTGCCAAAGGATACCCAGCTGTAATGCATGTCTTGATCGTCAAAACCTCATCAATGGGCGATGTTCTTCACACGCTACCAGCACTGACAGATGCCATGCATGCCATTCCAGATATCAAATTTGATTGGGTGGTCGAAGAAGGATTTGCACAAATACCAAGCTGGCATCCAGCCGTTGATCGCGTCATTCCTGTCGCGATTCGCCGTTGGAGGAAAAACTGGTTTGGTGCCGCAACCCGCCAAGAGCGCTGTGATTTCAAAAGAGAAGTTCAACGCCGTACCTACGATGCCGTTATTGACGCTCAAGGCCTGATTAAAAGCGCAGCGCTAATTACACGTATCGCGAAAGGCCCGCGTCACGGACAAGATTGCCAAAGTGCCAGAGAACCTTTTGCTAGCTGGTTTTTTAATCATCGCTACAATATCAGCAAAAAAATGCACGCGGTTGAACGAACCCGCGAGCTGTTTGCCGTCAGTCTAGGTTATACGAAACCACAGAGCAGAGGGAATTACGCCATTGCCCAACGCTTTCTTGAGCATCTGCCAGCAGATCATGGCAGTTACTTGGTTTTCTTACACGCAACCACACGTGACGATAAACACTGGCCAGAAGAGCATTGGCGTGAGCTGATTGCTTTAGTCGAGCCTACAGGTATCAAGATCAAACTTCCTTGGGGAGCAGAACACGAGCACCAACGAGCCCTGCGTCTCGCAGAAGGTTTTGGACATGTGGAGGTTTTACCACGGCTATCACTTGAACAGGTGGCAGAGGTACTCGCGGGGGCAAAAGCAGTGGTATCGGTAGATACCGGTTTGAGCCATTTAGCCGCAGCGCTTGATCGACCAAATATAACGCTATACGGCCCAACCGATCCTGGGCTTATTGGTGGGTATGGGGAAAATCAGGTGGCGTGTTGTTCGCAGGACAAATCGCTGGCTAACCTAGCAGCAAGTACCGTATTTAGCTCTTTGGCTAAAAATCTATAAGAACAATTTTGTTGTTGGAGCACATATGAGTTTAGCGCTACCACTCCAGAGACGCGATCTCGATTGGCAGTCTATTTGGAATAGAACAATTGTATTTTTGTTTATCACTACATATTTTTTTGATGGCATAAGCCGATACAAACATATGATCAGTGCCGCCATATATATCACGGGGCTGGTTTATATCATCCAACAACGAAAAAAAATATTTAGTATTCTGAAGAATAATCTTTTTCTGTCATTAGCTATTTTTACTGTAGCAATGATATATGCCATAACAATATCCGTTGAGCCATCGTTAAGCTTAAAACGTGCGTCTAATAGTATTTTCGAAAAGCTATTTTTAGTCTCCATTATGATCGCAATGGTTCTCCACCGAGAAGATAATAAAAAAATAGCGCATATGCTGGTGCTCGCTCTGGCTACAACGCTAGTCATTTTGACGGGCACGGAGGTGCATCAGTATATTGAAGAATATAAAGTAGGGATCATTCCATTCACGAGTTTCGAGCATCGTCGAATTTCAGATACATTAATCTTTATATTCCCCGCAATACTCACTCTCTGGACAATCCCAGGGGCAAAATATAAAACGATCTTCTTCGTGCTAGCGGCTATCTTCGCCATTCTGATGCTGGGTACTCTGCAACGAGGAACTTGGCTTTCATTACTCGTTCCAGCGCTCATCTGGGCCATCGTAAAACGCGAATGGAAGCTACCTTTACTTGCAGCTCTGGTTATTGGTGTAGGGCTATTTACTGTCCACCAAAAAGATCCACAACAGGTACAAACCCTATTCCATAAGCTGCAGCAAACCGACAGCAGTGGTCGCTACGAAAACGGTACACAAGGTGCAGCGCTTGATCTCATCCTTGAAAACCCAATAAAAGGTTATGGGTTTGGCAACGATCTTTACCATCACGTCTACAACAAGCGCTCCCCAAGCTATCCTGACTGGCGCTTTAAGGAGTCTATTGGGCCACATAACCTAACGCTCTCTATTTGGTTTGCTGGCGGCGTTATCGGAATCGCGGCACTTTATTACTTGTTAGCATCAACACTCGTTTCGAGCATAAAAGGGTACCGTGAAAATAACGGTCCTGCGCAAGATGCGTTCCTCATCCTGACACTTATATTGATTGGGGATTTTATCGTTCGGGGCGCTTTCGAAACGGTAAGAATTGAGAATATTGCCGTTATCATCGGCATACTTCTCGCTTTACACGCAAAAAAATACTACGTAGAGAATTAATATTAAAAAGGGCCCTAAAGGGCCCTTTTTAATTTCGCATTGAGAGCATGTTCTCTATAGCGTATTTGATTTTATCATCTGGGATGTCTTCAACATTACGTGTATCTGACAATATCTGGATTGCATACTCGCTATTCGGCCCCCATGTCGAGGGCTGTGAGTTTATCTGAGTCTTCGACATCGGATAAAAAGCAACGATTGGCTTATTAAATGCTGTTGCCGCATGCACTATAGATGTATCAACGGAAACAATATAATCGACTTGCTTTACCAAAGATGTGGCGTGTATATAACGAGTAAAAGGCGTTTTTTCAACACCCTCTATCTCTATATGCTTAATCTCAGATTCAAGACCCGAGATTATGATTACAGGGTTTTCGATTTTCTGCTTAATGATATCTACAATTGCATTAATTTTCGCAGTGCTAAACTTTCGGGTTTTGAGAGCACCAAATGGATTTAGCAACACCGTTGTTCTACCACTGAAACGATCGAGATACTGCTTTACAGTCGCATCGGCATCTTGTGGAATAGGTAAGTCATATGACATATCCACCTCATCAAGATCAATTTCCGGCTTGAGCAACTTCAGTATTGATTTAGTCCTTTCAGAAGTATGGCGGTTTAATGATAGATCTTCAGGCAGACTTATATCATATGTCTTATATTTACCTGCTTTATTAAAACCTAATATGTGTTTGGGATTAATAACCTGCATCATCATGATGCTACGATAGCTATGTACTTCGTTAAGAGGGTCTATAACTAAATCATATTTTTTCTTTCTCAACTTAAGAGCTAGAGAAAACATATTAAAGAATTTCTCTTTACATACGAAGATGTGCTTAATATTTTTATTTTCTTTTATTAATTCAGCACATACTGCACCTGTAACAACAGAAACATCAAGCCCTAATCGATGACACTCACGAAAAAGCGGAGTGAAAATGATCATATCCCCAAGCTTATTATTATCTCTCATGACTAATATATTTTTTATTTTACTCGTTTCAAAATTACGCTTCTTAAAACGGAAAAATAAAACCATCATCATGAAGATTTTAAAGTCTTTAATAAAAGCTTTCTTTCTTCTGTGAAAAGAACCTAATTTCACTGATGAGACTCCGATAAAATTTCTTGATAAAACAGCTAAAGCTGATTAATTATTCACTTCTAAATACGGTATAATTTTATAATCAATGGCCGTATTGTTTGACAGATTATATATATTGATATCTTTAACGTTATCTTTCATAAAAATAAAGAATGGAATAATTTTACCTAGATCCCTACTAAGCTCTGACGGCATAGACGGCTCGCCATTCTTGTCATAAAAGCGAGAACACGAATCAACCAGATCCAAACCAGAACAAATAATCTTAGTGTAACGCAAACTATAGGCAATCTGGATGGCTGCATAGGCCACAGTATGGCAAGAGCAATATCCATCGCTAATGTCTAGGCTGAATCCAACCAATCTTCTTCTTTTAGATACCGGCACGTCAATTAGAATATTTTTATTTCTCATTGACAAAATTTTAAATCTTATCTTTTTTAAGAGACCGCCTTTCTCTCTTTTATAGAGCATTTTCATGATGTAGCAGTTTTCTTGCAAAAATCGCTTATCTTCCAAGCTAGCTTTTTCAAATACATCACAATTGACTATAGTATGTTGGCTGTTCTTAACGAAAAACTTGAAATCATCATTTTTTTGGATTAAGAATCGGTCATCAGTTAAAACATAAATAAATGGTTTAATATCATTCTCAATCAAATAACGAGCAGAACCATTTACCGCGATAACATCTGATTCTTTTAGCAATGAAATCGGTGTATTAACCGAGGTTGGCCCTGAAAGAAAAATAACAGCGTTATCATGTTTTCTCTCATTAATAAGAGAATCTACATCCTGTCTTGTAATATATTTAAAATCACTCATAGGGTTAACTCAGACTTTACGTTTTTTTAAACCCAGAAACATTTTCACCTTTGCTTTTATTGCTTTTATTTTTTGGCGTAAAGTATTTCTATAAACAACAGAGAAATAGGCAAAATCATTAACCGTATTACGGATATTAAGATGCCTTTCCATATCAATTCTGTCTTTTGCTTTTCGCTTTGCGTTGCATGCTTTCCCAGACAGGTCAATAATTCTGACACCATCTTGAGATAAGATAAAATTCCCTTTATGAGGATCGCCAGAAACCATATTATGCTGATGCAATTCAATCATCTTCGACTGAATTTCAGTACGGATATTCTCATTAAAATCCTGAACATCAGAAAGCTCAACGCCATCGACAAACTCAATTAACATGATAAAGACGCTAGCATAATTAAATATTTTCTTCTCTGCTAACAGATAAAAATCATTAGGGAATGTCACCCCCTCATTTCTTACTCTATCAGTTTGAAGTAATAGATTAAGATAATAGTCGCCCTTCACAAAAGATTTGAAAAAACGCTCAGCCTTTTTTTCTTTTGGTGCAAAGACTTTAAATACAAATTTACCATGAGGGGTATTAATCAGTGATACCTTTGTATCTTCAATACTGCGGAATACTTTGATGACATCAAGATTGTTATTGAGAAAATCTCTGAAAATATTTTCATAAATTTCATTATTGTCTTTAATATAGACTTTGAAATTTTTAATGTTTTTACTAACTATCATGAAAAAATCCGAATGTTAATATTGTTCTTTATCCAAGCATTTTCTTTATGAAATACATAAAGTAAAAGTAGATGCCCTCAAAGGATTTATGCTGGTTAAACTTATGTTTTGCGCAATAGCGAAATTGACTGCTACTCTTCGGCTTCATCAGCGACACGGTATCCCACGGGGAGCGTTTCTTAGCTTGATAAAAAGGGGTTGCACTGGGATATTGGGCCCACTCATGCCAAGGCTTTGTAGGGCCAATGTAATGGATAAATACTGTGTTTTCCGTTATTGGATTTTCACAGTTCTTTTTAAGCTCATAATTTAAGCTAAACTGTGTGTTATATATCTTATCTAAAAACAATACACGGCCAGCCAAAACCATATTGAGAACATCCTGATCATAATAGGTTAGCTTACTTCTAATATTCTGATCGTTGAGTGACTTCATTGCTAACGTACTGACATCCAGCCTTTTCCATTCAGGTACGTTAATCACTAATACACCTGTATTGAAGTACCCATTAGCAATCTGATGGTTCCCTAATGTTTCAGCACGCTGAATCCACCAACTCTCGTCACGTTCAGTCACCACTGCAGCAACGACCCCGTCCAGAGAAAGAGTGCTAAGATCACGTATTGAGCCATTACACACGACATCAGAATCAACATAGACAATGCGTTCTAGTTTATCGCTAAAGTAATCCGCAATAATAAATCTGAAATAGATGGCATATGTCCAAAGTTTGTTCTCAGGCAATGACTTGAGATTCGCTGCATTGACTAAGTAAATTGAGATGTTCGTTTTATATTGTTCTGATAAAGCTTTAAATTTCGTCCGATCGTCCTCAGTAAATGAGTCCGTGAAAACATGAAAACTAAAATCTAAATCTTTATTTTCTATTAGAATAGACGTGATTGATACTGCACAACCGAATAGAAAATTTTTATCTGTTCCGTATGCAATATTTAGGCTATGACTGTTATCACATCCATTGTTTCCCGAGTACGTTATGACTTCTTTTATGTACTGTTCTTCATTGAAAAACATAGTTTCTCACCTATCCTATCAATACACTAAAAGTGTTGATCATAGCGACTTTCGTATGGTTCGTTCTTTTATTCTCTCGGATTTAACTATCGCCTTTTCTAACAACGCTTTCTCTTGTACCAAGATTGTACGTAAAGGCGCATCAAAGTAGGTTTTAAGAAAATAAAGAATATCTTTTTTGCTTAGACCAATATTAGAAGATGAAAAATACAGTCCAATCAGATCCTTATCTCTCCAGCGCTTTGGAACGTGTGAGCGGATCTGAGAACGATGTAAATCAATAACCGACAGCTTCAACTGGCTCTCTTCACCGCTGAACGGCAAGTGAAGTAAGAAGTGGCAAATATAGCAATCCCGATGATTCACGCCACCACGATGCATTTTTCTAACCATCGTCGCGAGCCGTTTTATCAACATACGCTTGATGCCAAAATCAGGCGGGTTTTGTGCCCAATCAGCACAATAATCTTCCAAACTGATTGTTGGAGCCAAATCCTCAGTAATAATGAAAGATTTGCGCGTCAGTGGATTGATCCCTGTTTGACCAAACCCAACCCCAGTCATGGTATCAACATCTAACTGGTATAAACGATGAATCGCTTTCCATTCACGATCGGCACCTAATACGGGGATACGGAAGGAGATTAAATTTTTTAAGACTTCTTTTAGCGTTGTGCCATAGTGAATCTTAATAAAATATGATTTATCTGCTAGAGAGAAACGCAGTGTACGACGAGTCTCTAAAGCCCGAAATACCTCCCCCTGAAGCTTTTCGACTTCAACAAAAGGATCTTTCCCTTTCCACAAGGTGGTTAAGGGCTCTTTTAACTCAATCATTTTTGCCACCTAAAATGAGATCGGCAGCCCTTTCTGGCAGACTGTACAGATCTTCACTATCTGCATATTTTTTAGCGTGTTCAGACCATGTTGCTCTAAGTTGCTTATTGCCTAATCCACGAGCTAAGGCTCCATTTAAAGCATTTTGCTCAAACGGTTCGGAAATAACGACTCCGCATTCAGCGCTTGCAACATGATGTGCATAACCACAGGTTTCCGTGGTTATTACTGGTAGCCCAGCCGCAATCGCTTCAATTAAAACAATGCCTGCCGACTCCTGATACGCTGGATGCATGAGTATATCTGCCGCGGCCATTAGCTCGGGAATGTCATCGCGGCCAGAATAGAATGCAACCTGAGATGAGATACCCAGTTTCCCTGCCAACGCCTGATAGCGTTTTGGCTTATCTTGCCCAACAACGATCAGCTTGGTCTTTGCTTTAATTTCCGCTGGCAAGGCTGAAACAGCACGTAACGTTCTATCAACCCCTTTACGTTTGAAATCAGACCCAACTTGCAAAATCAAAAACTCATCTTGCTCAATATTATTTCTCTGCCGAAAGTCTTCGCGAGCATTAGCTGGCCGATAATCGTATTTTCTATCTAAAGAAATTCCAGGGGGTACAATGTGAAAACGCTCAGGTTTCGTCTGATAGTGTTTTTTAAAATCAGCGATCTGTTTACCCGTTAACATCAACAATTCAGCACGACTATCATTGGAAAATACCGCGCGCTCAAACTCTGCATAATGTTTGTAACGCGACGTGAGGCGATATAAAAAGCCTTTTTCCTGTTCTACCTTTTCTGCATAGCACACGTCAGCGGCATAGTAATAATCTAGGCCAGGCATCTTATTGAAGCCCACGATGACATCGGCAGGATTACGCTGAAGCTCTTGGCTTACCCAATCACTGTATTCTTTATTACGTCCATGATTCGTATGCGCGCTGGTTGGCACCTGTATATATTCAAATTGCTCAGGCCGTTCCCCTTCCCAAGACATCGCATAAACACGGATATGATGCCCACGAGCCTGACAGGCCAAAGCAATGCGTAAAAAATCACGCTGCAATCCGCCATAGGGAAAATATTTATATAAACAGAACGCAATATTCATAATGATCCATTCCTAGGCATGGATTCATTGGCGCTACTTTTCAGTAGTTTTTCTGTAGCCTCAATGACTTCACTTGCTGGAATACAAGATAAGTATTTATGGTGACGATCGAGATCTTCACGTTTAGGCATAGGCTGATAATCGCCAGCCCAAAACATAATAAAGTTATCGCTCCATGGTCGCCAAAATCGGTGATCGGTTGCACCAAATAAGCAAATGATCGGCGTTTTTAGCGCTGCAGAAATATGCATCGGCGCAGAATCAACACCAATGAATAACGCCGCATGATCGATCAAAGCCGCGAGTTCAGGGAACGAAGTTTTACCCGCTAATTCAGTGACAGGCTTATTCTGGCAGCTATTTTTAATTTTATTAACGCAAGCTATATCACCGGCGCTAGGCCCTGAAGTCAGCACAACTCGATACCCGCGAACCTCTAATGAATCAATCACCGCAGAAAATTTTTCTTCATCCCAACATTTAAACACCTGACGTGCGGTTGGTTGAATGACCACATACCGATGGCTATCGACACCAAGCTCAGAAAGTTTATTTTGGATATTATTCCAATGCTCTGGTTGATAGCCCATCGTGGTTTCAGTAACCACTTTTTTCAAACCGAGGGGAGCGAGCGTGGAAAGATTACGCTCAACAATATGTGACCCCTGCGGAGGAACCGACTCGCGAAAACAGCTTGTCCATAAAACAGAACGACGATGTTGGAACTGGAGGGAAATTTTATTTTTTGTCTGTAAGCATCGAACCAAAAAGGCAACAGGCCATTGATCAGTCAGATTAACGACTAAATCATAGTGATTCTTTCTTAATACGCCTATCGTCGTAAAAACGTTCTTCAACCTTTCAAGCGTCGGCGTCTTTCTGTTTTTGATTCCGTAAAGCGCGTTAATTTCAGGGTTCTCTGAAAGAATTGGCATAGTGTCTTCATATAATAAGACATCAATCTGGGCATCTGGATAGTTTTGCTTCAGGGTGCTAATGACAGGTGTCGTCAACAGCATATCGCCGTGAAACCTGAGTTTGATGACTAGTATTCTTTTATATTGTTTATCCACTTGCCGCTCTTACCTATCCGGTTATAAGACACTGTATGCGCAATTTTGGGTTTAGGGCTACTTACGATCAGACATGCTACCGCCCTTGGCTCTACAGCAACCAATTCACTGATAAAATATTCTGCGTTTATAATTTTCTATTATACCACTAGTTACCGTAGTAGCCGAATCCATTATTTCAGATGTAAATTAAATTACCTCATAAAATCATAAAGATAGGTATCATTTAAATCACAAAGAAAAACAGACTCCTCTGAAATTTTATCGATTGCGTTGAAACTCTCAATTAATAATATAACGTTCTAAAAAACCACATTATTAACAATGGGTTGAAGTGGATTTATCAGTTTTTCAGGTAGTTGCAGTCCAAAAATGATGGCTTTGCCCTACTTAAATACTTAGAATCCCAACCAAGTTTCCCTACCATGCAAACCTCTTATGCTTCAAACGCTTTACACCATACTGCTTTACCTAATCCAGCCACTCATTTGGATCAGATTATGGATGCGTGGTCGTAAGGCTCCAGCCTATAGAAAACGTTGGGCGGAGCGCTATGGCTTCTGCTCAAACAAAATGCTCTCAGGCGGGATCATGTTGCATTCGGTCTCGGTCGGAGAAACACTAGCCGCAATCCCTTTAGTTCGAGCATTGCGTCATCGTTACCCAACTCTGCCGATCACGGTCACAACCATGACCCCTACAGGCTCAGAGCGTGTACAGTCGGCATTTGGTAAAGATGTTCAGCATGTTTACCTGCCCTACGACCTACCCGGCTCCATCAATCGTTTTCTAGATCGCGTCAATCCTAAACTCGTTCTGATTATGGAAACCGAGCTATGGCCGAACCTTATTACAGCACTCAACAAGCGCCAAATCCCGCTGGTTATTGCTAATGCACGTTTATCAGCACGTTCAGCCAAAGGCTATGCCAAACTGGGCGGTTTTATACGCGACATCCTGCGCCGTATTACCTTAATCGCCGCTCAGAATCAGGAAGACGGTGAGCGTTTTATCTCTTTAGGTTTGAAACCCTCGCAGTTAGCGGTTACGGGAAGTTTAAAGTTTGATATCTCAGTGACCCCACAACTGGCCGCCAAAGCAGTCACACTACGCCGCCAGTGGGCACCGCATCGCCAGGTATGGATCGCAACTAGCACGCATGAAGGCGAGGAAGATATTTTAATTGAGGCTCATAAACAGCTTTTAAACCATTTCCCAGAGCTATTGCTCATTCTGGTTCCTCGCCATCCTGAACGTTTTAACGATGCGATAGAACTCACCCAACAGGCCGGCCTATCCTATATAACGCGCTCATCGGGTGAAATCCCGTCGACAAAAACGCAGGTCGTGATCGGGGATACTATGGGCGAATTGATGTTACTTTACGGGATTGCCGATCTCGCTTTTGTTGGCGGAAGCCTTGTGGAACGTGGTGGTCATAACCCTCTGGAACCTGCTGCGCATGCTATTCCCGTGCTAATGGGGCCGCACACCATCAACTTTAAAGATATATGTGCAAGACTAGAACAAGCCGATGGTTTAATTACCGTGACAGATGCCGCGTCTTTAGTAAAAGAAGTGACCACGCTGCTCACCGATGAGGATTATCGTAATTACTATGGTCGCCACGCCGTTGAGGTGCTTTATCAAAACCAAGGCGCATTGCAGAAGCTGTTACACTTGCTTGAACCTTATCTTCCCGTAAAGACACACTGAGAAGCAAAACCATGGAAAAGCGCGCCATCTATCCCGGCACTTTCGATCCCATGACCAATGGCCATCTGGATTTAGTCACTCGTGCAGCCAGCATGTTTGATCATGTTATCTTAGCGATTGCAGCCAGCCCGAGCAAAAAGCCTATGTTTACTCTGGAAGAACGGGTGGCCTTAGCAACACAAGTAACGGCTCATCTGCCTAACGTGGAAGTTTTAGGTTTTAGTGAGCTGATGGCACATTTCGCTCAACACCAGAATGCCCATATTCTGGTACGTGGTTTAAGAGCAGTATCTGATTTTGAATATGAAATGCAACTCGCAAACATGAATCGCCACTTGATGCCTACGCTTGAAAGCGTCTTTTTAATGCCATCCAAAGAATGGTCGTTTATCTCATCATCGCTTGTCAAAGAAGTCGCTCGTCATGGCGGAGATATCGCGCCATTTGTGCCCGAGCAGATTGCTCAGGCATTAGGTGAAAAACTCGCATAACGGTTATTTCTGGCAGCGAGGACAAAAGAACGTCGTACGCTGCCCATGTTTTCCACTCAATATTTTCTCGCCGCATACCCTGCAGGCTTCTCCAGCGCGGCCATAAACTTGTAGTTCCTGCGCAAAATACCCAGGTTTTCCATCTGACTGCAAAAAGTCTTTTAGCGTTGTACCGCCCTGCTCAATAGAACGCAGCAGCACCGCCTTGATCGTCGCGACTAATACTTCGGCATCTGCTTGCGTCAAGTCACCGGCGGGTCTATCGGGGCTGATACGCGCAGTAAATAATGATTCACTGGCGTAAATGTTCCCTACCCCGACAACCACTTTATTATCCATTAGCCACGCCTTCACGGCGGTTTTCTTACTACGCGACTTACGGAACAGGTAATCACCGTTAAACTCATCGCTGAGCGGCTCAGGGCCGAGATGGGCGAGGACATTGGATGAATCTAAATCCTTACACCAAAGCCATGCGCCAAAACGGCGTGGGTCGGTATAGCGCAGCATCATACCGCTCGATAGAATCATATCGACGTGGTCATGCTTTTGGGGAGGCTCATCTGCGGGCAGGATACGTACGCTACCAGACATACCGAGATGAACAATAATCCATCCATCTGCTAGTTCAATCAGCAAATACTTAGCACGACGCTGCACACTAAGCACAGGCTTGTCACTTAATCGAAGTAACTCATCAGAAACCGGCCAACGAAGCTTAGGTTGGCGCACCACAAGATGTTCAATTGAATTACCGACTAAATAGGGCTCAATCCCGCGACGGCTAGTTTCGACTTCTGGTAGTTCTGGCATTTCATTCCCCAGCGTTAAAGACTGTTTGCCATCTTACAACGGCGACTATCACCATGTGGGGGTGTTTTAGAATAAAAAAAACCCAGCCGAAGCTGGGTTTTCTTAAATCCACTAAAATTATTTAATTTTAGCTTCTTTGTAGATCACATGCTGACGTACAACCGGATCAAACTTTTTCAGTTCAAGTTTTTCTGGTTTGGTACGTTTGTTCTTGGTAGTGGTGTAGAAGTGACCAGTACCAGCAGACGAAACCAGCTTGATCTTCTCGCGAATACCTTTAGCCATGATTCAGTTCCTTAATACTTCTCACCGCGGGCGCGAATTTCGGCCAAGACCGTTTCGATACCCTTTTTATCAATAACACGCATACCTTTAGCAGATACACGCAGAGTTACAAAGCGCTTCTCGCCTTCAACCCAAAAGCGGTGTGAATGCAGGTTAGGCAGAAAACGGCGTTTGGTTGCGTTCATCGCGTGGGAACGGTTATTACCGGCCACCGGACGCTTGCCAGTAACTTGGCAGACTCGGGACATGTCTATTCTCCAAAAATCAAATCAGCTCGAGCTTCGTATAGGAAGTAGCCGCCTCGTCAGGCTTTAGAGCCCATCTCAGCAAACTTCACCGAGGAGACTCTGAGTCAGGTCGAAACCTGCTGAGATAGGCTCTTAACGCTACAACCAAGATTCTCAAAGGTGGCGTAGTATACGCTCTGAAGCGTAAGTGCTCAAGACCCGAACAGCAAAGATCCCAAAAGGATCGTGAAAAAAATGACTAAAGCCACCCTCTTTCGGCAAAAGATACGCTCTGGCCATGACCGATCACCATATGATCAAGCACACGGATGTCCAATAACGCGCAAGCTTTCACCACCCTTTCCGTGAGCGCACGATCGGCTGCACTAGGCTCTGCTATTCCGGACGGATGATTATGTGCGAGGATTAACGCAACGGCATTAACCTTTAGCGCGCCACGCACAATTTCACGTGGATATACATCCACACAGTTTATAGTACCCGAAAACATCTCCTCAGAGCGAATTACGCGATGCTGGTTGTCTAAAAATAATACAAAAAAGGCCTCGCGTTCGTATCCAGAGAACACATTTTGCAAATATAGTGCCGTTAACTCTGGCCGAGTGATTACACTTTGTTCAGTTAGCTGCCGATGTAAAAAGCGTTTCGACAATTCCATCACGGCCTGAAGCTGGGCATATCTCGATATTCCTAAGCCGGGTTTTGTACAAAAAATGTCATAATCGGCCTGCATCAACGCATAAATTGAACCAAACTCTCGTATAAGCTGTGATGAAAGCGCCATCACATTGGTTCCTTTAATGCCTGTACGTAAAAATATCGCCAGCAACTCCTGATCCGATAGTGATTCTTTCCCTAACGATAATAATTTTTCTCTCGGTGCCAACGCTGAGGGCCAATAAGGCATTTCTACGACTTCATCCATCAACAAAAAATTCCTGTAACCCGCCTTGCCTCATCTTCGCAAATTCCAAAATAGCGTCGAGTACAAGTTCTCATTGCTGCGAAACAGTGCGCAAAAAACGATCGCAACGACTGCAACACATGTCATCTTCTCCGCTTATGGTAAAATCACATCAATTTCTGCCTCGACTGGGACAACAACCATGACTGCACTGACAGGCAAACGTATTGTATTAGGTATCAGCGGGGGCATTGCTGCGTATAAATGCCCAGAAATCGTGCGTCGACTTCGCGAGCGAGGTGCAGAAGTGCGCGTCGTGATGACCAAAGGCGCGGAGGCCTTCATCACGCCGCTAACCCTACAAGCGGTTTCAGGTTATCCCGTTTCGGATGATTTACTGGATCCTGCCGCAGAAGCGTCGATGGGGCATATCGAGCTTGGCAAGTGGGCCGACCTCGTCGTTCTAGCCCCCGCAACGGCTGATCTCATCGCGCGTATTGCCGCTGGCATGGCTAACGACCTTCTAAGCACCGTCTGCTTGGCCACTGCGGCCCCTATTGCGGTGGCTCCAGCGATGAACCAGCAAATGTATCGTGCAGCTGCTACCCAAGAGAATCTAAACACGTTAGAGCGTCGAGGGCTTCTTTTATGGGGGCCAGACAGCGGTAGCCAAGCCTGCGGTGATGTTGGTCCGGGTCGTATGCTAGACCCTATGGTTCTCGTTGGGATGATTCAGGAACATTTTGCACAACAACACGATCTCGCCCAATATAGCTTCCTGATTAGCGCCGGACCAACGCGTGAAGCCTTAGATCCCGTTCGCTTCATCACCAACCATAGTTCAGGAAAAATGGGGTTCTCCATTGCAGCGGCGGCGGCAAAACGTGGAGCAAAAGTGACCCTAGTCAGCGGTCCTGTTAATCAGAAAACACCTGACGGCGTTGCTCGCATCGACGTAGAGAGTGCGTTAGAGATGCAAAATGCCGTGCTAGCACAGGTTCCTGCACATCAGATTTTCATTTCCTGCGCTGCGGTGGCAGACTATCGCGCCGAACAAATTTGCAACGAGAAAATAAAAAAACAAGGCGACGAAATCACACTTAAGCTGGTGAAAAATCCAGATATTGTCGCTAGCGTTGCAGCACTAAAAGAGCATCGCCCCTATGTAGTAGGATTTGCCGCCGAAACCCAGAATGTGGAAGAATACGCGAAGCAAAAGCTTGCACGTAAGAATCTGGATATGATTTGTGCAAACGATGTTTCCCAAGCAGGGCAAGGGTTTAACACCGATACCAATGCCTTACACCTATTTTGGCCACAGGGCGATAAGCCGTTGCCACTCAGCGATAAGTCCTTGTTGGGCCACTATTTAATTGACGAGATTGTCAGCCATTATGAAGAAAAAAATAGACGTTAAAATTTTAGATCCGCGCATCGGTGAACAATTCCCACTCCCGACGTATGCAACGCCGGGTTCTGCGGGTCTAGATCTACGCGCTTGTTTGGATGAAGCCGTCATTTTGGCTCCAGGCGAAACGACTCTGCTGCCAACGGGCCTAGCCATTCACATCGAAGACCCTAGTTTGGCCGCTATCATCCTGCCTCGCTCTGGTCTGGGCCATAAGCACGGGATCGTATTGGGTAATCTGGTTGGCTTGATAGATTCTGATTATCAAGGTCAGTTGATGGTTTCTGTTTGGAACCGCGGCCAAACTACCTTTACTATTGAGCCGGGTGAGCGCGTTGCCCAAATGGTTCTGGTGCCGGTTGTACAGGCAGACTTCAATCTGGTGGAATCTTTCGAAGATAGTGAGCGCGGTGCCGGTGGCTTTGGCCATTCAGGTCGCCAATAAGCCGCTCACAACGCTATAAAAAAACCAAAAAGCCACCGCCTCATGGTGGCTAACTGTTTGGTGTGTCCGTTATCACCGCTTAGCAAGGATCTTGTCTGGCATGGCAGAAAAAGAAAATACGAAAAGGAACCGTCGCGAGGAAATTTTGCAGGCTCTGGCGCAAATGTTGGAGTCCAGCGATGGTAGCCAACGCATTACCACAGCAAAGCTTGCCGCGAACGTGGGTGTTTCAGAAGCTGCACTTTATCGCCATTTTCCAAGTAAAACGCGGATGTTCGATAGTCTTATCGAGTTTATCGAAGATAGCTTAATCACCCGCATTAATCTTATCCTGCAGGATGAAAAGGAAACCTTTAATAGGCTTCGTCTTATTCTGCTTTTGATTCTAGGGTTTGCGGAGAGAAATCCAGGGCTAACACGTATTATGACCGGTCACGCGCTGATGTTTGAACAAGATCGCCTTCAGGGGCGCATCAATCAGCTATTTGAACGCATTGAAGCGCAAATCCGACAAGTCTTGAAAGAGAGAAAGATACGCGAAGGTCAAGGCTTTGCTCACGATGAAACTCTGCTAGCAGGGCAACTTCTGGCATTCTGCGAAGGTATGCTGTCGCGTTTTGTACGCTCCGAATTCCGCTATCGTCCAACTCAGGAGTTTGATCTGCGTTGGCCATTGCTTGCGAGCCAGCTTCAGTAACACAGGCACATTAAACAAACGGCCACACTAAGTGGCCGTTTTTATTTGGCACATCATTGGCCTGTTAAACGCCGTATTGTTCGCGATAGGCCTTCACCGATACCAACGATTTAGCCATATCAGGCTGCTCTTCCAAATAGCTGATTAAATCTTTCAGCGTGATAATAGAAATCACCTTGCAGCCATAGTCACGCTCAACTTCTTGAATGGCCGAAATTTCCGCACGACCGCGTTCTTGACGATCGAGAGAAATCAATACGCCTGCCAGTTGAGCATTATGGGCCTGAATAATCTCCATAGATTCGCGAATCGCCGTACCCGCCGTAATAACATCATCGACTAACATCACTTTACCCACTAACGGACTACCGACAAGTGTCCCGCCCTCACCGTGAGATTTCGCTTCTTTACGGTTAAAGCAGTACGGCAAATCACGATCGTGATGCTCTGCAAGCGCAACCGCCGTGGTTGTCGCAATAGGGATACCTTTGTAAGCAGGGCCAAACAGTAAATCGAATTCAATTCCGCTATCGACTAAGGCTTCCGCATAAAAACGCCCCAACAAAGCCAGATCGCGACCGGTATTAAACAGACCAGCGTTAAAAAAATATGGACTGGTACGGCCTGATTTCAGCGTAAATTCGCCAAATTTCAATACCTGTTTGCTTAGCGCGAACTCAATAAACTGGCGCTGATAGGCTTTCATGCATGCATCTCCTACATTGTCGGTAATTAAATGATTCACTTAGTGGTACTGGTTTTTTTCATGCCGAACTGCGGGCATAAAAAAGGCGACTAACAAGTCGCCTAAAACAATTAATTTTCTAGCGCCGCTTTCTGCGCCTGAATAATTTTATCTATCCCGCCTCTGGCTAAAGCCAGAAGCTGCAAAAGCTCTTCATGACTAAATGGTTCGCCTTCTGCGGTCCCCTGCACCTCAATCATGCGACCATCTTCCAGCATAACAACGTTCATGTCTGTTTCTGCTGCAGAGTCTTCAACATATTCCAGATCGCATACGGCTTGACCATCCACGATGCCTACGGATACCGCGGCAACCATACCTTTCATTGGGTTAGCTTTCAGTTTACCCGCAGCGACTAAAGCGTTCAGCGCATCAGCCAACGCAACGCAAGCACCGGTAATAGATGCAGTACGAGTGCCTCCATCAGCCTGAATCACGTCGCAGTCTAGCGTAATCGTGAATTCACCCAGTTTTTTCAAATCAACAGCGGCACGCAGAGAACGCGCAATCAGGCGCTGGATCTCCATCGTACGGCCGCCCTGCTTGCCCTTAGCCGCTTCACGAGCCATACGGCTATGGGTGGAACGTGGCAACATGCCATATTCTGCCGTGACCCAGCCCTGTCCCTGACCTTTTAGAAAGCGCGGAACCCCTTCCTCAACGGTGGCGTTACATAGCACTTTTGTTTCACCAAACTCGACCAGAACAGACCCTTCAGCATGTTTAGTGTAATTACGGGTCAGTTTTAATGGACGGATTTGTTCGGCAGTTCGGCCTTCTGGACGCATACGCTTGTCTCCGGCTAGCAATCAGATTTATTTCAATGTGGCTGCGCATTATACCCAAATTAATCCGAGTTGCAGCAAGCCTACCACCGAAAGGGTTCCGTTAATTCATCGTTGACCAATGTAGACGTTCGTGAGCTTATGCCTATCATGGCAGACGGTGCGGGGCTATAATCCTGACATCATTCATTTTTACAGGTACGCAAAATGATCCGTAGCATGACCGCTTACGCCCGCCGTGAAATTAAAGGCAACTGGGGCAGCGCAGCTTGGGAGCTTCGCTCCGTTAACCAGCGCTATCTTGAGACCTATATTCGCCTGCCGGAGCAGTTCCGTAGCCTTGAGCCGGTGGTGCGTGAAAGACTGCGTACGCGTTTAACGCGTGGGAAAATCGAATGTAACTTACGCTTTGAACTTGACCCAAGCGCACAGAGCTCCATGATCTTGAACGAAAAACTAGCGAAACAGCTGGTTGAAGCCGCAAATTGGGTCAAAATGCAAAGCGATGAAGGTGAGATTAATCCACTGGAAGTACTACGTTGGCCTGGTGTGATGTCTGCCGCAGAGCAAGATTTAGATGTTATCAGCACCGAACTGATGGCCGCTTTAGAGCTGGCTATCGATGATTTTATCGACGCGCGCGAGCGTGAAGGTAACGCACTAAAAGCAATGATCGAGCAACGCTTAGAAGGCGTTTCTGCCGAAGTCGCCAAAGTTCGCCAGCAGATGCCTGAAATTCTGCAATGGCAGCGTGAGCGTCTGGTCAGCAAGCTGGAAGAAGCTCAAGTTCAGTTGGAAAACAACCGTCTGGAACAAGAGCTGGTTCTGATGGCACAACGCGTCGACGTAGCTGAAGAGCTTGATCGTCTGGAAGCCCACGTCAAAGAAACCTATGTGATTCTGAAGAAGAAAGAAGCCGTCGGACGTCGCCTCGACTTTATGATGCAGGAATTCAACCGCGAATCTAACACCTTAGCGTCTAAGTCTATCAACGCAGACGTAACCGCATCAGCTATCGAGCTCAAAGTGCTGATCGAACAGATGCGCGAACAGATCCAAAACATCGAGTAATGAATTGCCGGTGTTAGACACCCAAAGCCCAGCTTAACTGCTGGGCTTTGGGTTATGGACAAAAACGTTTATGGGCAAAAACCATCAGACCACAGCCTGTTCTCCCTCACGATTACTGCGATAAATCAGCACCAGCGCCAGAGCTAAACAGATTAAGGCAGCCATTCGGCTCATAGAAAACCCTATTGCCTGATTACCAAACCATCCAAAGGTGTCGATCATCATCCCCATGGAAAGTTGTCCGCAAATCACAGCCACCGTCGCGGTCGCGACTCCAACCTTAGGCACCGATGCAACCATCACCAGCATATAAAACATCCCGAAAAGGGCGCCCGCCAATTGCCATTTCGGCACTGTTAGCAATGTTTGCGTATGGGCGGGCTCAAAAAAGAAAATCAACAGCCCACTCAGCACGGCACCCACGACAAAAGTTAGCTGGCTGCTACGTATTACACCCACACTTTCCCCTAGGCGCCCATTGATTGCTGCCTGCATACTTAAAACCGCGCCAGCAATGACCACCAGCGCAAGCATCACAATATGGCTAAACATAAATTACGCCCCCTCTGCGATTAAAACTAAAGCAGCAACTATCAACGCTAACGCGAACAGGCGCTGTATGCCGACTCTTTTACGCGGGATGCCAAACCAACCAAAATGGTCAATCAACAAGCTTTTAGCTACCTGTCCAGAAAGAATCGCGATCATCGTCATCGCAACGCCAATGATCGGAGTGGCCAGCGTTAGCATAATGACGTAAACCGGCCCAAGCAGTCCGCCGATCAATTGCCAACGAGGTAATGTGCTGAATGGTCGATGCTCACTTGGCTTCCCAGTTAATAACGATAGGAGGAATAGCAGAGCGGCACCGACACCGAAGATGCTCAATGTCGCCCATAAATGCCCTACTTCCTCTCCCAACGGCCCGAGCAACCCTGCCTCAACGGAAAGCCCCATTCCAGCCATAATGACTAATGGAATATATCCCGCACGTTTAATTGAGTTTGGTTCACATAGCTCCGACGCTGTCATCTCTCACCTCATATCACTAAAAAGTCCAGCATAAAAACGCTGTATCTGATAGTGAGCATTATCAATAGTTACCTTCTTTCGAAAAACAGCATGAGTTGCTAAACAGTTTTGCGTATTGCGCATAGCATGAAGTCGCTTGGCTCCATCCCTGCCAAGTTCTAGGGTGAGAAGACAGATAAAAGTAAACCTGCCACCAGACCGGAAGACAATAATCAGGAGTTATCAATGAAAATCGCTTTTCTTGGATTAGGTTCAATGGGGCAACCCATGGCACAAAACCTGCTAAAAGCTGGATATGAAGTCAAAGTTTGGAACCGCAGCGCTGCTGCAGTAGAACCTCTTGTTGCTAACGGGGCATCATTGTGTAAAACCCCTGCAGATATCGCTGAATGCGAAATGGTGATATCCATGTTAGCCGATGACCACATTACCCATGATGTGATGGTGACTCAGGGGGCACTGAGCGCCCTTGATAAAAATGCGGTGTACATCAATATGGCTACGGTATCTAACGATCTAACGCGCGAAATGACAGCCTACTGTGCAGAACGAGGGCTTCACTATATTGCTGCCCCCGTGCTAGGACGCGTAGATGTTGCCGCTGCAGGCAATCTCAATATCTTGGCTGCCGGTGAACCAGAGCAGCTAGCGCGAGCACAACCGCTGTTTGACGTGTTAGGCCAAAAAACATGGCACTTTGGTGATAAACCCGAACAGGCGAGCACAGTGAAACTTGCCGCAAACTTTATGTTAGCCACCGTCATTGAATCGGTGGGCGAATCCGCAGCGCTAGTTAAAGCTCATGGTATTGAGCCTAAAAACTTTATTGATATGCTCACCAGCACGCTATTTTCAGCCCCGGTATACAAAAACTATGGCGGAATGATCGCAGAAGAACGCTATACCCCCGCAGGCTTCAAACTCACTCTTGGTTTAAAAGATGTCCGCTTAGCGCAGCAGGCTGCTGAGGAGAAAAACGTACCAATGCCTTTTGCTAGCGTATTGCGCGACAACTTTATTGATGCCATTGCGCAAGGTGATGGAAACCTTGATTGGTCAGCGCTAGCTAATGTATCCGCACGTCGCAGCGGTTTAAAATAAAATAGCCATCCTCGACGCCCCTCTTCCAAGTGAAGAGGGGAAGCACCGCCGGCGAGCAGCTAGAATAATTGAAGACCAAAACACACCATAGATAAAACCCTTTGCGGAATAAGCAAGCATGCAAGCGTTCAACGAATTAAGTATCAAATCGCTGCGGCTTTTTGTCGCAGTCATCGACTATGGCAGTTTTTCTGCCGTTGCACGTAATGAAGGCATTGCACCATCTTCTATTTCGCGCCAAATGCAGCAGATGGAACAGGCACTTAACCAGCAATTGCTCTATCGTCATACCCGTGCAGTAACCGCAACAGAAAGTGGCCGGCTGCTGGCAACATACGCACGTCGCGTGCTTGAACAACTGGAAGAGGCTGAACAGGCATTACAAGAAAAGAAGCTTGAACCCGCGGGACTAGTTCGTATCAACGCACCAGTGGTATTTGGTCGATTACATATTGCGCCATATATTCCTGAACTCTGCCATAAATACCCCAAACTTTGCGTCGAACTTGTACAAACAGATAACTTTATCGATCCCATGCAGGATGCGTCCGATCTCCTGTTTCGCATTGGGATTTTGTCGGACTCAAATCTGCAAGGCAGAGTTCTCGCTCAGCAAAACTATCGCATCGCGGCAAGCCCTGAATATCTCCGTCGCTTTGGTGTCCCCTCTTCGCCAGAAGAGCTAGAACACCACAACTGTCTGGTATTTAAAGGCTTCGCTGGCGCACAGAGATGGTTTTTCCAATGTAAAAACCAATGGGTTCCATACAACCTACACGGTTCTCTGACTGGAAATAATGCCGATTCGCTGTTAGATGCCGCCATCCAAGGGCTCGGGATTGTCGTGTTCCCAACATGGCTGCTAGGTGACGCCCTGCAGGATGGTCGCCTTGTCAGCTTGATGGAGAAATATCCCGTATCTACCCGACTAGAGCCACAACAACTAGCGGCGCTTTATCCACAAAGCCGACGTCTGCCCCTCAAAGTACGGGTTGTCATTGATTTCTTTGTGCAGAAGTTTGGCACGCCTGCATATTGGGATAACATTTAGCTTTCGAGTTATAAATTCTAATCAATCATTAAATATGAAAATGAAATAATACTTACTTATTCAGCAATAAATACAATTTTTAGCATACTTAAATTAATCCGAAACCACATCCTTTAGAAAAACTCAGTCGAGATAGTTACATAAAGTCACTAACCTTCCTCCACTGCTATCTCTTTTCAGTTCTCAAAGGTTGTTGTGCCATGTTACTGAGTATTCTGTATATCGTTGGAATCACCGCCGAAGCTATGACTGGGGCATTAGCCGCAGGCCGCCGCCAAATGGATATGTTTGGTGTCATTATCATTGCCTCGGCGACCGCCATTGGCGGCGGTTCAGTACGTGACATGCTATTAGGCCACTACCCGTTAAGCTGGGTTAAACACCCTGAAAATATTGTCATTGTTGCCGTAGCCGCTATCGTCACAACATGGGCTGCACCATTAATGACCCACCTACGTAAGCTCTTTTTAGTCTTGGATGCCGTCGGCTTGGTCGTATTTTCTATTATTGGTGCACAGGTTGCCTTAGAAATGGGTCATGGGCCAATCATTGCCTCTATCGCTGCCGTTGTAACGGGCGTCTTTGGTGGTGTGCTACGTGATTTGTTCTGCAATCGCATCCCATTAGTGTTCCAAAAAGAGCTTTATGCCGGGATCTCGTTTGCTGCTGCGTGGCTATATATGGGACTCCTGTATATTGCTATCCCACAAGACCTGACGGTAATGATTACCTTATTTGCTGGTTTTACCGCTCGTCTGCTGGCCCTGCGCTTCCGTTTGGGACTACCGGTGTTTGACTATCAGCAGCCAGATCATTAACGGAAAATGGGTTAAAGGCAGCCACCCCCTGCTGCCTTAACCTTTCCATTAATCCTAACCATTCTTTGTCCTGCCATATCTGGCGATATTGTTTGTTTTGCGTCACTGATAGTTTGCAACCGGTATATTCCCACCCACAGTCAGCAAGCGTTGAGGACATTCCCAGCGCCCTTAACCATGTAGCGCTAGGCGCAAGTTTTATCCTTTCAATGGCTGCACTAAGCCTTTTCGCTCGATTTATCCCCATTCCCCGATTCAACAGACGGTGTTCCGTTAGAGCTAAGACATCATCTAAATCAGACAACATCCCGCTCTGTGCCAACTCACGCCAAAAAGCCTCACCGACGCCGGTAATGCCCAAACTTTGAGCCATCCAAACGACACGAGCAATAAACTGCTGTTCACAACCTGGCGCATAGTGCCAACAGCTCAGAGAATGGTATTTCCCCCTATCAGGTGCATTCACAATGACTCGCTCTGGGCTACGCCAGATAACCCTTTCTAAATGGGGTGTGCCCTGCCCAGCCAGCACCACCGAAACCTGATCGTGGGGTTGTACGTCCCACTGCTGCCATCGCATAACCGACCCCAAACTCACGCGACTGACCCGCTTATCATCCACGGTTACAGGCTCAAGTAATAAAATTGCGTTAATTCGTCCGCTACGCCCAACGCTGAATTGCACATCTTTTACCTCTGTCACGGAGGATTTTAAGGGATATTTCCAAGCCACAGCCCATCCAGGAGGCGAAGGCCGCCATAACGCTGATGCTGGCTGCTGCGCCATATGTAGCGCGATGCCGTCTGTCACAAATGGCAGAGGTTGCTGATACCAATACTCGCGCCATTTCTCAACATCAACGACATCGGTTACGGCATGAGTGTATTGTTCAGCTAATGGGAATCCCAAACGAGTAAGTTTATTCAATCTTTGCGGCATTTCGGCAGGGCCATCGGGGTAACCCCAGATAAAAATCCCCAATTGATTCGCCGTGTCTGACGATAAAAACTTTAATCGCATTGCTCCTGCAACTTTTGAACGCGCATTAATGCTGCCGTCCCTTTTTTGTTGATGATCGGTCACTTTCAGGAAGAGCTCTCCCTGAAGCACCGTATATGCCTCGCCGTCAGGGATCTTTTTGGGAATAGCGCTAATGGAAGTCGCTGCGTTAGTCCAATCCTGTCCGATTAAACCGTCGCCACGGCTAATCATGCTTTTTAGGCGGCCATGTTGGTAATGAAGCGTAACGGCAACTCCGTCAATTTTGGGTTGAACCCACACGCTCTCTTTGCCTTTAAGCCAATCTCTTACAGCCGCTTCATTCTCTAGTTTATTCAGTCCCGTATGCGCGACCGGATGACTTAACGTGTTACGTGGGCTTGTCGGCTCAAGAGATGAATATGAAGGTAAGCTATTGGTTAAAAAACACTGCTTCCATGATTTTAATCGTTGCGCCATTTGGTCATATATTTCATCTGGTACAGGTGAAGATCCTTGCAAGAAATAGGCCTCATCCCATTTAGCAATCTGCTGCTGTAGCGCGCTAATTTCATGGGTTGCACGCTCGGTTGCCCAATCTGGACACAGTGGTTGAGCCCAACTCCTGCACAGGCTTGAAATCAGCCACACTACGAGCACTATCAATATATTCCATGTCATTTTTCACCTCCTGTTGCACCAGTAATAGCGCAATAAAAACGGCATTCCATAGTGAGTACAGCTTTCTACGAAATACATTCAGGAGAGTTTTAACAGCAGACAATGGTTCTCATTTTCTTTGCAAAGACGATCGCAATGATGGGAAGAGGAGAATAAATTCGCACTTTAGACTGAAAGTGGGCGCTGCATCACGACGAGTAGCCGTGTATACTACGGGGAGTTGTATCTTTCTTTTGTTCTTTTAACACGAACGACATCAATAAGACCCACTATGGTTCAAGGCACGCTTTATATTGTTTCCGCACCGAGCGGAGCAGGAAAATCCAGCCTGATTCAGGCATTGCTGAAAACTCAGCCGCTGTACGATACACAGGTTTCGATTTCGCACACCACTCGTGCCAAACGTCCCGGTGAAAATCACGCTGAGCATTACTACTTCGTCTCTCATGACGAATTCCGCCAGATGATTGAGGAAGATGCCTTCCTCGAATATGCGGAAGTGTTTGGCAACTATTACGGCACATCGCGTAAAGCGATTGAGCAAATTTTGTCGACCGGCGTGGATGTCTTTCTTGATATCGACTGGCAGGGCGCACAGCAGATTCGTAAAAAAATGCCGCAGTCACGCAGCATTTTTATTCTGCCACCATCGAAAGATGAATTAGATCGCCGTTTGCGCGGTCGTGGTCAGGACAGCGATGAAGTCATCGCAAAGCGCATGGCGCAAGCCGTTGCCGAGATGACGCACTATGCCGAATATGATTACCTCATCGTGAATGATGATTTTGATTTAGCGTTATCCGATCTCAAAACCATTATCCGCGCTGAACGCCTGCGTTTAGGTCGCCAGAAAATGCGACATGACGCGTTAATAACCAAATTGTTGGCAGACTGAAGACTCTTTCAGTATCATGCCCAGTCATTTCTTCACCTGTGGAGTAGCACATTTATGGCACGCGTAACTGTTCAAGACGCTGTAGAGAAAATTGGTAACCGTTTTGACCTAGTGTTGGTCGCTGCTCGTCGGGCACGCCAAATGCAGTCTGGCGGCAAAGATCCGTTAGTACCAGAAGAAAACGATAAGTACACCGTTATCGCTCTGCGCGAAATCGAAGAAGGTTTGATCAACAACCAAATCCTCGATGTCCGTGAACGCCAAGAACAGCAAGAGCAGGAAGCCGCAGAGATCCAAGCGGTTACCGCGATTGCTGAAGGCCGTCGTTAATTAACACGAAGAGCTGCCTTTGTATCTGTTTGAAAGCCTGAATCTGCTGATTCAAAAATACCTGCCAGAAGAGCAGATCAAGCGCCTTAAACAGGCATACCTCGTCGCGCGCGATGCGCACGAGGGACAGACACGCTCCAGCGGTGAGCCTTACATTACTCACCCCGTCGCGGTAGCCTGCATTCTTGCAGAAATGCGCCTCGACTATGAAACCTTGATGGCGGCGTTACTGCACGACGTCATTGAGGACACTCCCGCAACCTACCAAGATATGGAACAGTTGTTTGGCAAAAGCGTTGCCGAGCTGGTTGAGGGTGTGTCAAAGCTGGATAAGCTGAAATTCCGTGACAAGAAAGAAGCTCAGGCAGAAAACTTCCGTAAGATGATCATGGCGATGGTGCAGGACATCCGCGTGATCTTGATTAAACTCGCCGACCGCACTCATAACATGCGCACGCTGGGCTCTTTGCGCCCAGATAAACGTCGCCGCATTGCTCGTGAAACGCTCGAAATCTATAGCCCTCTGGCGCACCGTTTAGGTATCCATCACCTAAAAACTGAGTTGGAAGAGCTGGGTTTTGAAGCACTTTATCCAAACCGCTATCGCGTTATCAAAGAGGTGGTCAAAGCCGCTCGTGGTAACCGTAAAGAGATGATTCAGAAGATCCTTTCTGAGATTGAAGGTCGTCTTACCGAAGCGGGAATAGAGTGTCACGTCAACGGTCGAGAAAAACATCTGTACTCGATCTACCGCAAAATGCATCTGAAAGAGCAGCGTTTTCACTCCATCATGGACATTTATGCTTTCCGCGTCATCGTCAAGGATGTAGATACCTGCTACCGCGTTTTGGGTCAGGCGCACAGCTTGTATAAGCCGCGTCCAGGTCGCGTTAAAGACTATATCGCCATCCCTAAAGCCAACGGATACCAATCGCTGCATACCTCACTGATTGGCCCGCACGGTGTTCCCGTTGAAGTGCAAATACGCACAGAAGACATGGACCAAATGGCAGAGATGGGGGTCGCCGCTCACTGGGCGTATAAAGAAGGCGAATCTAGCACCACCGCGCAAATCCGCGCCCAACGCTGGATGCAAAGCCTACTTGAGCTACAGCAAAGCGCAGGGAGTTCATTCGAATTTATCGAGAGCGTTAAATCCGATCTGTTCCCAGACGAAATCTATGTGTTCACGCCGGAAGGTCGCATCGTCGAACTGCCGGCGGGGGCTACACCGGTCGATTTTGCCTACGCAGTCCACACTGATATTGGGCATGCCTGTGTAGGTGCACGCGTTGATAGACAGCCATATCCGCTGTCTCAGGCGCTGCATAGCGGGCAAAATGTCGAAATCATCACCGCTCCGGGGGCTCGCCCAAATGCGGCATGGCTGAATTTTGTCGTTAGCTCTAAAGCGCGCGCTAAAATTCGCCAGATGTTGAAAAACCTCAAGCGCGATGACTCTGTTAGCCTTGGCCGTCGTCTGCTTAATCATGCTCTCGGCAACGGGCGAAAATTGTCCGATCTACCACCAGAAAATATCCAGCGTGAACTGGATCGCATGAAACTACACTCGATGGATGACCTGCTAGCCGAAGTCGGTTTAGGAAATGCCATGAGTGTTGTCGTGGCGAAAAATCTGCTTGGCGACCCGCAGCAAACCGGTACCAGCACAGGCCGTAAGCTGCCAATAAAAGGCGCCGACGGTGTATTGCTGACCTTCGCCAAATGCTGCCGCCCTATTCCAGGAGATCCGATTATTGCACACGTGAGTCCAGGCAAGGGCTTGGTCATTCATCACGAATCCTGTCGCAACATTCGCGGTTACCAAAAAGAGCCTGAGAAGTTTATGGCCGTTGAATGGGATAAGGATATTGAGCAAGAGTTCATTGCTGAAATTAAAGTGGATATGTTTAACCATCAGGGCGCGCTAGCGAATCTGACTGCTGCAATCAATGCCACTGCATCAAATATTCAAAGCATGAATACCGAAGAGAAAGATGGCCGGGTTTACAGCGCGTTCATCCGCCTGACCACCCGCGATCGCGTCCATCTGGCGAATATCATGCGTAAAATTCGTATCATGCCGGATGTGATTAAAGTTAACCGCAACCGAAACTAATTCTATGACTCCTCAACGCTATGCGCGGATTTGTCAGATGCTTGCCACTCGACAGCCGGACCTTACCGTATGCATGGAGCAAGTGCACAAACCGCATAACGTTTCTGCCGTAATCCGCACCGCTGACGCCGTGGGTGTTCATCAGGTTCATGCCGTGTGGCCGGGTAAAACCATGCGCACTATGGTATCTACCGCGGCTGGCAGCAACAGCTGGGTATCAGTCAAAACGCACCCAGACATCTCTTCTGCCGTATCGACGCTCAAAGCGGAAGGGATGCAGATTCTAGCAACCAATCTCTCAAGCACCGCCGTTGATTTTCGCGAAATAGACTACACTCGCCCAACCTGCATTCTGATGGGGCAGGAAAAATACGGCATTACTGCTGAAGCGCTTGCTTTGGCAGACCAAGACATCATCATTCCAATGATCGGGATGGTGCAATCACTGAATGTTTCCGTCGCTTCGGCGTTAATCCTGTATGAAGCTCAGCGCCAACGCCAAAACGCAGGTATGTACCAACGTGAGCACAGCCCTTTAAGCGACGAAGATCAACAACGTTTGCTGTGGGAAGGTGGCTACCCTGTATTGGCGAACGTTGCCAAGCGTAAAAAACTGCCGCGCCCGCGTATCGATAACGAAGGGCAAATCGATGCCCCTCAAGCATGGTGGGACGCCATGCAAGCAACCAAAGGCTAACTATGAAAGGCCGCTTGCTGGATGCGATTGCGTTAACCTCTTTAGCTGGCGTTGGTGCCAGCCAAGCAGGTAAACTCGCTAAAATCGGTCTGGAGAATATCCAAGATCTGCTGCTTCATTTGCCTTTGCGCTATGAAGATCGTACTCGCCTGTATGCCATCAACGACCTTCTGCCTGGCCTCTTCGCTACGGTAGAAGGGGAAGTACTCCGCACCGATATCAGCTTTGGCCGTCGCCGGATGATGACCAGCCAGATTAGCGACGGTACCGGAATGCTGACCATGCGCTTCTTCAACTTTAATGCGGCAATGAAGAATAGCCTGTCGCCGGGCAAACATGTCTTGGCCTACGGTGAAATAAAACGCGGAAATCTGGGTGCGGAAATCATACATCCAGAATACAAAATTCAAGGTGAAACAGAAAACGTTGAGTTGCAAGAAGCGCTTACGCCTGTTTATCCCACCACTGAAGGTATTCGCCAAGCCACACTGCGCAAGCTTACCGATCAGGCATTATCCTTACTTGATACCGTTCCTATTGCCGAACTCTTGCCAGATGAGCTACGCCGCGGGCTAATGAGCCTACCAGACGCACTGCGGATGCTGCATCGCCCACCTCCGGATATGCAACTGGCCGATCTCGAACATGGCAAACATCCGGCACAGCGTCGCTTAATTTTAGAAGAACTGCTGGCTCACAATCTCAGCATGCTGGCCGTACGAGCGGGGGCACAAAGCCATAAAGCGCTGCCGCTCTCAGCGGATGACCGCCTCAAAAATCTCATGCTCGCCTCCTTGCCGTTTAAACCCACCGGAGCGCAAGAACGCGTGGTAGCTGATATCGAAGCGGATATGGCAAAACCAGTACCGATGATGCGTTTAGTTCAGGGCGATGTTGGCTCAGGTAAAACCTTAGTGGCCGCACTCGCTGCCCTGCGTACGATTGCTCATGGGAAACAGGTTGCGCTCATGGCGCCTACCGAACTGCTTGCCGAACAACATGCCAATAACTTCCGTCAGTGGTTCGAGCCTCTGGGGTTAAAAGTGGGCTGGCTTGCGGGCAAACAAAAAGGCAAAGCACGTCAAACTCAGATGGAAGCGATCGCCAGCGGCGAAGTCGATATGATCGTCGGCACCCATGCAATTTTTCAAGATCAGGTTCAGTTCTCTGGTCTTGCACTGGTTATCATTGACGAGCAGCATCGATTTGGCGTGCATCAGCGCCTTGCTCTGTGGGAGAAAGGCGAGGAGCAAGGGTTCCATCCACATCAATTGATCATGACCGCCACGCCCATTCCTCGAACGTTGGCGATGACGGCTTATGCCGATCTTGATACGTCTGTCATTGACGAGCTTCCACCGGGAAGAACGCCGGTAACTACCGTAGCTATTCCAGACTCACGTCGCGCTGACGTCATTGAGCGTGTCAAGAATGCCTGCCTCAAAGAAGGGCGACAGGCATATTGGGTATGCACCCTGATTGAAGAATCAGAGATGTTGGAAGCTCAAGCTGCAGAAGCCACAGCAGAAGAACTCAAACTGCTGCTGCCCGAAATCAAAGTTGCGCTGGTTCATGGCCGCATGAAGGCAGCAGAAAAACAAGAAGTGATGCGCGCATTCAAGGCTGGCGAAACTCAGCTTCTTGTTGCCACAACGGTTATAGAGGTCGGCGTGGACGTGCCTAACGCTAGCCTGATGATCATCGAAAACCCTGAGCGCTTAGGCTTGGCTCAACTGCATCAGTTGCGCGGTCGTGTAGGCCGTGGTGCGGTAGCCTCTCACTGCGTACTCTTGTATAAAACACCGCTTAGCCAAACGGCGCAAAAGCGTTTACAGGTACTGCGCGATAGCAACGATGGTTTTGTGATTGCTCAGAGAGATTTGGAAATACGCGGGCCTGGTGAACTACTCGGTACGAAGCAGACCGGTAGCGCTGAATTCAAAGTCGCGGACTTGCTACGCGATCAGGCATTGATCCCAGAAGTACAACGTATCGCACGCCATATACATCAAAACTATCCCGAACATGCGCAGGCGCTAATTGAACGCTGGTTGCCAGAGCGTAGCCGCTACACCAACGCTTAAGAAAGGTATCCCCCTCTCCCCCATGAGGAAAGAGGGGGGCAATACTAAAATTATCCCATCACTGCAGGAAACACCGGCAGCATTAGGTATAGCTTAATCACTATCGCGTTAACGATATCGATAAAGAATGCACCCACCATCGGCACCACCAGGAAGGCCAGATGCGATGGACCAAAGCGATCGGTAATTGCCTGCATATTGGCAATAGCGGTTGGTGTTGCGCCTAATCCGAAACCACAATGTCCTGCAGCCAATACCGCCGCATCGTAGTTTTTGCCCATAACGCGGTAAGTGACAAAAATCGCGTACAACGCCATAACCAGTGTTTGTACCAGCAAAATTGCCAGCATCGGTAACGCCAGCGAGGCCAGTTCCCATAACTTCAAACTCATCAGCGCCATTGCCAAGAACAGAGATAGACTCACGTTCCCCAACACCGATACCGCACGTTCAAACACGCGATAGAAACCAATCGCATGCATGGTGTTGCTCAACACCACCCCGACAAACAACACACATACAAACGTTGGAAGCTCAAACGAGGTGCCCCGTAGGAAGTCGGCAATAAAATGACCCGCGGTTAAGCAAATCGCGATCATTGCTAGCGTTTCAATTAATACCAGCGAAGTGATCATGCGGCCACTGTATGGCTTCTCAAACGCGGTTGGAACCTCAGTATCATCAGGCGTACCGTTCGGCGTTGAAGAGTGTTTAACCAAATAGCGAGCCACTGGACCGCCAATTAATCCACCGAGAACCAATCCGAAAGTCGCACAGGCCATCGCGACTTCTGTCGCATTTTCAAATCCATAGCGCTCGCTAAAGACCTTACTCCATGCCGCACCGGTACCATGACCGCCGGATAGCGTGATTGACCCAGCCAAGAGTCCCATCAGCGGGTCGAGCCCCAACATCTTGGCCATACCGATACCAATCGCATTTTGTACCAGTAGCAATCCCACAACGACAAAAATGAAAATACTAAGCGCCTTGCCACCTTTTCTGAGGCTCGCCAGATTGGCGTTAAGGCCGATAGTGGCAAAGAATGCCAGCATTAAAGGATCTTTAAGCGACATGTCAAAACTGACCTCAAAGCCCATGGTCTGTTTTAACAAGAGGAAACCCAGAGCGACCAGCAAACCGCCGGCAACAGGTTCCGGGATAGTATATTTCGTTAAGAAGGGGATTTTTTGTACCATTTGGCGCCCAAGAAGTAGCACCAGGGTCGCCGCGACAAGCGTACCGTAAACGTCCAGATGAATCATTTGTTCACTCCATGTAATAATTATTTTAATTTCAAATAGTTATATTTTTCTCACCGTTATTAAAAAAAGATAAGCGTTTAATTAGAAAGCAAAACCTAACGTTGGGGCAAGTTTCTTTAGCAAAAAATGCGATGTAAAAGTGTCCCTATTTTTAGGTAAATTTATACGCAACCGATTGCTTTTGTGACCGCTATCATTAAAATGCGTGCATTGTTGCTTCCGGAATATGGATTATGACCACGCCATCCACTGAGTTCGACCAAGTTCACTCTTCAACAGCGAAGCCCGCTACCACCACAGCGCCTGTCAAAAGTGAGCTAATTTATCGTCTCGAAGACCGTCCACCACTTCCACAAACCCTTTTTGCCGCCTGCCAACATCTGCTGGCAATGTTTGTTGCCGTTATCACTCCTGCCCTACTGATTTGTCAGGCTTTGGGATTACCAGCACAAGATACTCAGCACATTATCAGCATGTCTCTGTTTGCATCGGGTTTAGCATCCATTCTGCAAATTAAGACCTGGGGACCCGTTGGCTCAGGTCTGCTGTCAATTCAGGGCACCAGCTTTAATTTTGTTAGCCCATTAATTATGGGGGGCATGGCTCTAAAAAATGGTGGTGCCGATATTCCAACCATGATGGCAACGCTGTTCGGTACGCTAATGTTAGCGTCCTGCACCGAAATCATTCTGTCTCGCTTCCTGCATTTGGCACGCCGCATCATCACGCCGCTGGTTTCCGGTGTGGTCGTGATGATCATTGGTTTATCGTTAATTCAGGTGGGGCTAGTTTCCATAGGCGGTGGCTACGGGGCGATGAACGATCATACCTTCGGGGCGCCGAGTAACTTGATGCTGGCAGGTTCAGTACTGGTTGTCATTATTCTGCTCAACCGCCAACGAAATCCTTATTTGCGCGTTTCTTCGCTGGTGATTGCAATGGCCGTGGGCTATGCACTGGCGTGGGCGACAGGTATGCTGCCAGACACTGGCAATATGGAAAAAACCACCTCGCTGCTGATGGTACCAACACCGTTGTATTACGGGTTGGGCATTGACTGGAATCTGTTGATTCCCCTGATGTTGGTCTTTATGGTGACCTCACTGGAAACCATTGGCGATATCACCGCCACCTCAGATGTGTCCGAGCAACCCGTATCTGGCCCGCTGTATATGAAACGTCTCAAAGGCGGTGTATTAGCCAACGGTCTGAACTCGATGCTATCTGCAGTATTTAACACCTTTCCAAACTCGTGCTTTGGTCAAAACAATGGCGTCATTCAACTCACCGGCGTCGCCAGCCGCTATGTTGGTTTTGTCGTTGCGCTGATGCTCATTGTGCTAGGCCTATTCCCTGCCGTGGCTGGTTTCGTCCAGCATATCCCTGAACCCGTACTGGGCGGAGCAACCATTGTCATGTTCGGTACGATTGCAGCTTCGGGGGTACGTATCGTCTCACGTGAGCCGCTTAACCGCCGCGCTATCATGATTATGGCGCTATCGCTGGCCGTGGGTCTGGGCGTTTCTCAGCAGCCACTGATCTTACAATTTGCACCTGATTGGATGAAAACCCTGCTGTCCTCCGGCATTGCTGCCGGCGGCATCACCGCGATCGTCTTAAACCTCGTTTTCCCGCACGAAGACTAGCGACGTCATAGCAGTAAAGAAAAGGTCGGATGTATCTGCATTCGGCCTTTTTTATTGCTGTTTACATTTCATCCCTTGAGCCATCCGGTTTAATACGGCATAAACTAAAGTACCGTTGGCCTGAAGGACTAATGCCGTGAAATTTATTGGAAAAATACTATTAACCCTGCTCGCTATCATCATAGCGTTGGTTATTGTGGCTTATGTCATAGCCCAAACGACATGGGGAGCGCGCCAGATCAGCGCTTGGGTAAACGAAAACACCCAATACCGCCTATCGTTGGGAAAAATGCATCACGATATCCGCGAACCATCGGAAGTGACATTAAATAACGTCACCTTGTCCACCGAAGGTCAGCCACCATTCTTGCGTGCAGAGAAAGTCAGTTTGTCGCTAGGCATACGCCAGTTCACTGACCCCAAACATTTCGACAGCGTGACGCTGGAAAATGGTTCTCTGTCTCTCTCAGCGCCAACAAAAACCTTACTACCGATTCAGGCTGAAAATCTCCGCCTAGCTAACATGCAGTTACAGCAAAGCGATTCACAGCAGAAACTGGATGCCTCACAGGTGAATGGCTATATCTCACCTTGGCAACCCACGGTAGGACAGATTCTGGGCAATAATAATCAGTTCCAGTTCAGTGCGGGTAAGTTAGTGATTAATGGCGTCCCAGCGCAAAACGTACTGTTGCAGGGCAGCTTCAAACAAGGTCTGCTGACAATCAATAGGGCAGGAGCTGATATCGCACAGGGGCAGATGACTAGCGACGGCGTGCGCAAAGCCGATGGCAGTTGGCAGATCAATAACCTGCGTCTGGGGAATATTCACTGGCAGACCAATAAATCCATAGACGCATTCTTTGCACCGCTCGAGCAACTGCCGACAGTGACCTTCGGCAAAGTCAGCGTTACCGATGCCAAACTGGAAGGCGCTGGCTGGGCACTCAGCGATCTAGACGCTGAACTGGACGGTGTTACATGGAGCAAAGGAGATTGGCAGAGTGAAAAAGGCGCTATTACCTTTAACGCTAACGACATTGTGGTGGGCAACGTGCATTTTGTTGAGCCAATCTTCAGTGCAGACCTCTCAAACGCAGGCGTTGCAATTCGTCAGTTAAGCACCCGTTGGGAAGGTAGCCTGCTGCGCGCAAGCGGCAATTGGCATCGCAATGACAAACGCTTAACCATCGATGATATGACCATTGTGGGCTTGGAATACACACTGCCTCAAAATTGGCGGGAGATTTGGCAGACACCACTGCCAGCATGGTTGAACGATGTCATCGTGACTAAATTTTCTGGTAGCCGAAACCTGCTTGTTGATATCAATCCAGACTTCCCTTTCCAAATCACCGCACTTGATGGTTTTGGTAGCAATATTCGCTTAGTACACAATCGCCTTTTGGGTCTGTGGGATGGACAGGCAACGTTCAACGCCAGCGGAGCAACCTTCAACAAAGTTGATCTCCAGCGCCTTTCTATAACACTCAATGCCAACGATCAGCAGATCGCCGTGAGCGAACTCAGCGCGCTGTCACAAAAGGGAATACTGGAGGCTACCGCGTCGCTCGATCAGGCTGGACGTCAGCTAACGCTGGATCTGAAAGGAAAAGCGGTTCCAGCCAATCAACTGGTTGAATGGGGTTGGCCTGCTCTCCCGTTAAGCGGTGACGTCAACATGCAGTTAGGACTGCAAGGCGTACTCACTGGTGAAGCACCGCTTAAACCAAGCGTGAACGCAACGTTGAATGTGCAAAGCGCAAGTGGACAACAGCTCACACAGAAAATGGTGAATGGCGTCGTAAATTAATATGCTAGCCCTCCCTACATAAGGGAGGGCTTCCGCAAAAAACTACTCTTTTATCTTCAAGGTGTTAACTACACCGTTAGCGATATTTGCCGCTTCTTGCTGATTTTCACCAGGTAGGGAGACCTGCATGGTCATCAGTTGATCGCCTGCTTTGGCCAGTACGATGCTGGAATAGGAGACTTGGCCTTTCGCCGTTTGCACACTATTCACTTCTTGGGCTGGCTGCCCGCTGATTTCAATGCTCTTATCAGAAAGCACATTCAGACTTGGATCGCGCGCTTTCTGTTGCTCTACCAAGCGCCCGCTCAGTGTACTCAGGCTGTCAGAAGGTAGCGGAGCCATAATTACAATTACAGCCTGCTGCCCGCTCTTATTCGCATAAACGTGCATGCTGTTTGACTGAGAGCCTAATTTTCCGCTCTGATCGGTCAACCCTGCCGGCAGAGTAAAAGTCACCTTTCCGTCAAGCAGGCTAATATTCTCTCCCGCGGGTACGCTAGCTTCCGCCGAGGTAGAACCTTTAGCTGCAGAGTTGGCGCTGTCGGTTGATTGACCGTCACAGGCAGCAAGCCCTGCGACTAACAATCCTACTCCCACAAACTTCACTAAATTACGCATGGTAATTCCTTCTATTGTCCTAACGTCTCGATTGACCAATAAACGTATCGCACCTTATCAGTGCATTAAATGCAAGTAACATATTGTAGCTTCGCTACTTATTATTGGTTCCGTGCGTTAAGCATTTCACCAGTCGTACTCGGTTGTCGGCTAGATTTTCAGCCTGCTCCAAAGCAGTTAGCTGATAGCCATTTTTTATTAGCATAATCAGCATAGCGGGAAAACTGTTTCGCGTTTTCACTTCAATATGCTGATACCCATGATTTAAAGCCCAATTTTCCTGTGTATGCAATAGGACTTGGGCTATTCCGTCACGACGGTAGTCAGGCAACACGCCGCCTAGCCAACTATAGAAAGTGGTGTCACTCAGAGCATAACCCAACTTAAAGCCGACAGGTTTTTCCTTTTTATAAGCAACAAGAGCACAAGTTTCTTTGTTATTCAGTCGGTTAATTAGATCTTGTCGGTTATGCAATGCGGAGAATTCTGGCAACAAACTATAGAGAAAATGAATCTCTTCAATGTTGGAGTGCTTGACGGTAATTGCGGGCATGACATCCTCCAAGTGCAGGGATATCAGAGTATACGATACCGAGCAAAAGTACTCGGCATCGTAAGAAGGGATTAATTTAACTGTGGCTGCGGTTCAGAACGATGAGTAGACAAATATTTCAGTACCACGTTGAGCATCACGCCGTACATTGGCAAGAAGAAAACTAAACTGATCAGCAGTTTAAATGTGTAATCCACCAATGCAATTTCAACCCAATTGGCCGCCATGAACGGGTCAGTACTGTGATAAAAAGCAATAAAGAAGAACGCCAGCGTGTCACTAATATTGCCAAATAGCGTCGATGCCGTTGGCGCAACCCACCAGGCACTGCGCTGGCGTAGACGGTTAAATACATGCACATCGAGAATTTGCCCCAGCACATAGGCCATGAAGCTAGCAACAGCGATACGCGCCACCATCACATTAAATGAGCTCAGCGCGGCAAAGCCTTGCCACTCTCCTTGGAAAAATAGCGCCGATATACAGTAAGAAATCAGCAATGCCGGAGCCATCACCGCCAGAATGATTCGGCGAGCCAAAGGCGCACCAAACACACGGACGGTTAGGTCAGTCGCAAGGAAAATAAACGGGAAAGTAAATGCGCCCCACGTGGTGTGAAAGCCGAAAATTGAGATCGGCAGTTGCACCAGATAGTTACTGGAGGTAATGATCAGAACATGGAACACCGAAAGCCAGCAAAGGGCTTTCATCCGCTGTTGCGGAGTAAAATCAAACATATTTTAGCCTTTTTGGAGATTGGGGTGAGGGAACCCAAGAAAAATAAGTGCATACGAGATGCGGCAGGCATGATACCGCGATAATTTTCATGCGCAATGGTTAATTTTAACGCAAACGTTCACGTCTATTGCAGACTCTTTCGCAACAGGTAAACTAGGGCTGTTTTAAACTTCACGACGCCGTAGCCCTTTATCAATACGATTGCGCATCTTTTACATTGAGCAACGCTCATCGTTTAACAACGCGGCCTTTAGAGAACGACCATGACCGATCTTTTCGCTAATCCGGATAAAACGCTGGATGCTCTTGGGCTTCGTTGCCCTGAGCCTGTAATGATGGTGCGTAAAACCGTGCGCCATATGGATGACGGGCAAACGCTGCTGATTATCGCAGATGACCCAGCAACCACCCGTGATATTCCGGGATTTTGCCGCTTTATGGATCACCAATTGATTGCGCAGGAAACTGAGCAAACGCCCTATCGCTATCTGGTGCGGAAAGGCTCCGCTTCCTGATTAGCGTGATGTTGAACCACGTACAATCAATTCACCCGGATACTTTTGCTCCACGGTAGGCTGACCATCGCCTTGAATACGCTTCACCAAAAGTTCTAACGCAGCATAGCCGATCTGATAGGTCGGCTGCTTAAGCGTTGTTATCCCAACGCCGGCCAACTCTGCCCATTCCAGCTCATCAAAGCCAAGTAATCCAATATCACTGCCCCAGTTCAGGCCTAAACGCCGTAGGGAACGGGCAACCTGTAGAGTAAGCGCTCCGTTCGCAGACATAATGGCCTTGCGCATACCGCGGTGCTGGTGACAAAACTGAGTTAACGCTTGATCCAGCAACTCGCCTTTATTGAGCACGACTTCGGCATGACAAGCCGTTAATTCTGGATATTCCTGCATTGTCTTTTGAAAAGCGTGTAAACGTTCAAGACGCGTATTCACTAGGCCAAGGGGCTCGCTTAAGAACATAACGGCTTCAAACCCTTGCTCTAGCAAATGCTGAGTGGCTTCTGTGGCTGCACGATGGTTATCTAATCCCACCATATCGCAAGAGAAATCCGGAATTTTGCGGTCGATAAGCACCATCGGCAATAAAGATTGTTGCAGTTTAGACAGCGCTTCTTCACGCATACCTACTGCATTCACCACAAGACCTTCAACGCGATAACTGCTCAAAAGCTCGAGATAGTGCTGCTCCTGATTAATTTCGTTGTTGGTATTACATACTAGAAGCGTGAAACCTTGCACGCGGCAAGCCTCTTCGACACCACGCAAAACGTCCACGGAGTAAGGATTGGTGATATCAGCGATGATCATGCCGATGAGCCGTGTTTGCCCACCTTTCAGACTGCGCGCCATTTGGCTAGGGCGATAATTAAGCCGTTGAATAGCTTGCTCGATTCGCTTTTTGAGATCGTCTGACAGCAGGTGCTGTTCACCATTAAGATAGCGTGAAACGCTGGTTTTACCGGTTTTAGCGGCCTTGGCGACATCACTAATGGTGGCGCGGGTTCCCTGACTGCTCACGATATGCTCCTCACATATTCAACGAATACGCAAATTTAGCATAACCACAGGGGAACTGATGAGATAAGGTTTGCGAAATAGCCTCCCCTATCAAGAGAGAGGCTAAAAGAAAGGGAATTACATCGGACTCAACGTGATCTCTACGCGACGGTTCTGAGCTTTGCCTTCCGCCGTGCTGTTGGAAGCAATTGGATTTGCAGGACCCATGCCCTGAGTACGAACACGGCTAGCTTCGACGCCCTGAACAATCAGCGCGCTTGCAACGCTATCTGCGCGCTGCTGAGACAAACGCATATTCAGATCCTGACTGCCGGTGCTATCGGTGTAACCCACCACGTTAACCGCCGTCTTAGGATATTCTTTAAGTACCATGGCCACGCCGGTCAGCGTATTCGCGCCTGCAGGTTTCAAAGTGCTGCTGCTCGAGTCGAACGTCACATTATTTGGCATGTTCAGAATAATATTGTCGCCTTGACGCGTCACGCTTACGCCCGTACCACGCATTTTGTCACGCAGTTTAGACTCCTGAACATCCATGTAGTAACCCGCACCCCCCCCTAATGCAGCGCCAGCGGCAGCACCGATCAATGCACCTTTACCGCGATCGTGCTTAGAAGAGGACAGTACGCCAACGCCCGCACCAACCAACGCACCTAACCCAGCACCAACGCCAGCCTTACCCGCTTCAGACTCGCCGGTATATGGGTTCGTTGTACAACCAGACAGCAACAACGCTGCACATACTGCGCCAGCAATGCATAAACGGCTTTTACTCATTATGGAACCTCATCTTGCACAGAGCCTAATCGCTCAAATCATTTGCTGTAAAAAGGCTGGTAATACGCCAACCCAAAATCAAAACCTAAAAATCACGGACGACAAAGATCCGCGGGGAAGGCATTTCAGCAAATTATCGTTAAAAAATAATGGCTACAATTCCGAAAAATTGTCAGAAACGCATTAATAACCTAAATTTTGCTTAATCTTCCAACCAAGCACCGGGCCTTTTCTCCCACAACATAATCGCGGTCATATGCTGGGTATCTTCATTCAATTGGGTATCTTGTATCTCAAAACCTTCGTGACGATAAAAACGTAGCGCACGCTGATTCTCGGTATACACCTCTAGCATTAGCTGCGGGAAAATCATTTTCACATGCTGCATTAGCAGTGGGCCAATCCCCTTACCGTGAAAACGTTTATCCACAAACAGAGCGCCAATAAATTGCATCTCAAGTACGCTGATAAAACCAACGATTTCGCCATCGTTCTCAGCCACCCACGTCAAAGCATGAGGTAAATAGGTATCGCGCACTACGGCTTCACTTTCGCGCCAATAGTGGGAAGAGATAAACGGATGCGCTTCGGTCGTGCTCACCAGCCACAACGCCATTATGGCGTCCATATCTTGTTGTATTGCTGGGCGGATCATGACTTAACATTTCCCACAGAAGCAGGTTTTCACATGATCGTTCACCATGCCGCTTGCCTGCATAAAGGCGTAGCAAATCGTTGACCCTATAAATTTAAACCCCTTTTTCTTCAACGCTTTCGACATCAAATCTGAGACTTCGGTTTTTGCAGGAACATTCGCTAACGTATCAGGGCGATTCAGCACAGGCTTTCCACCGGTAAACGACCATAGGAACTGAGAGAAGCTCTCTCCTTCCTGCAGCATTTTCATATAGGCACGTGCGTTAATGACAATGGCGTCTAGCTTCAAACGGTGACGGATAAGTCCCGCATCCTGCATCAACGCATCTATATCCGCATCCGTCATGGCCGCAACTTTACGTGGGTCAAAATGATGAAATGCTCGACGATAGTTTTCACGCTTCTTCAAGACGGTTATCCACGACAATCCTGCCTGTTGCCCTTCTAGGCACAATAACTCAAAAAGATGCGCATCTTCGTATACAGGCTGCCCCCACTCCTCGTCGTGATAGCTGATGTATAAAGGGTCTGCAGAAACCCAACCACAGCGAATTTTTTGATCTTCAAACGTCTGGCTCATAATCCTAATCCTTGCGTGGAAAAACAGGCTAATTGTCAGGCATCATTCTCATGCCAACAGATTAAAACGCTGATGATATCGGGTATTACTATCATGCTTTTTACAGCATAAAGTTTTTATTTCAACCGACCTTGACGCCACGACAACCACGTCAAATAGTTAAGAGTGCAGCAACCTAAAAATAACAATGAAAACGCCTCCCTTTTGATGGAGTGGCATCAATGATTAAACCTCTGACTATCGTATTTTTGATGGGCAGCATTTTGCTCTCGTCACCTGCGTTATCTTATGATTTAAAAGATATCTTTTTTAATCACGACGATGAAATCGTGGGTGACATTGTGCCTATCGATCGCGCCTCAACCTCGATAGAACCGGGATTCTCTACGCATTGGGTGGGCAGCAATTCATTAGCTTCTGCGGCATTGAACCCGACCACACAACAACAGGTTGGCACACTGGGTTGGCGGTTGGATTCAAACCTCGAATTATTCACCCCATACGCTGAAATCAGCTATCAGCGTTTATCCAGCAATGAATCCTATAAACCTGCGGGAGAATTCAGTACACCTCAGAATCTATTCAGCCGCGATATCCCTAATCAGGAAGCCCACTGGGTCGATGTGACCGTTGGAGCAAATATTCCTTTGAGTGGAAATATGGCGGCATTTGCCGAGCTATCGCAAACCAATAGACTCAACAACAACGAACAATTTATGTACAACATCGGCGTCAGCGCAAACTTTTAGCCTGCCTTTTACGCCGAATGTTCCCGAGTTTTACCCAGCTTTATGGCAAAATAGACACAAAATCCCTCGCTTTGAGACGGGATTCGGGCTGTATATCTTACGTTCAGGCGGTATACTGCAACATTCTATATAAATCCACTTGTATCGCGCGAACTCATCCAATATGCAAAAGTTTGATACCAAGACCTTTCAGGGGCTGATCCTGACTCTGCAGGACTATTGGGCGCGCCAAGGCTGCACCATTGTTCAACCACTGGACATGGAAGTTGGCGCTGGCACCTCACACCCAATGACCTGCCTGCGCGCACTCGGCCCAGAGCCGATGGCAACTGCCTATGTGCAACCTTCACGCCGTCCAACCGATGGACGCTATGGCGAAAACCCTAACCGCTTACAGCATTACTACCAGTTCCAAGTCGTGATTAAGCCATCGCCAGAAAATATTCAGGAGCTCTATCTGGGTTCACTGAAAGAACTCGGCTTGGATCCATTGGTGAATGATATTCGCTTCGTTGAAGATAACTGGGAAAACCCAACGCTGGGCGCATGGGGCTTAGGCTGGGAAGTTTGGCTCAACGGGATGGAAGTGACCCAGTTTACTTACTTCCAGCAGGTTGGCGGCCTAGAGTGTAAGCCAGTTACCGGTGAAATCACCTACGGTCTGGAGCGCTTAGCGATGTACATTCAGGGCGTAGACAGCGTCTACGACCTGGTCTGGAGCGACGGTCCATTAGGCAAAACCACCTACGGCGACGTGTTCCATCAAAATGAAGTGGAACAATCCACTTATAACTTTGAATACGCCGATGTCGATTTCCTGTTCTCCTGCTTCGAGCAGTATGAGAAAGAAGCAAAAATGTTGTTGGAGTTGGAAAAACCTCTGCCTCTGCCAGCGTATGAACGCATTCTGAAGGCCGCGCACAGCTTTAACTTGCTGGATGCCCGCAAGGCGATTTCCGTCACCGAGCGTCAGCGCTACATTCTGCGAATTCGTACCCTGACCAAAGCGGTCGCTGAAGCCTACTATGCCTCCCGTGAGGCGCTGGGTTTCCCAATGTGTAAAAAAAGCGACGATTCTAAATTAGAGAATATTTGAGGCAGCCATGACCCAACAAACTTTTCTGGTGGAAATCGGCACCGAAGAGCTGCCACCGAAAGCGCTACGCTCTCTGGCAGAATCTTTTGCAGCTAATTTTACCGCTGAACTTGATAACGCAGACCTCGCTCATGGCGAAGTCACTTGGTACGCGGCACCGCGCCGTCTAGCGCTGAAAGTTGCTGCGCTGCATGAATCTCAACCCGATCGCGAAATCGAAAAACGCGGCCCGGCTATTGCGCAGGCATTTGATGCCGAAGGCAAACCGACCAAAGCCGCAGAAGGTTGGGCTCGTGGTTGCGGCATCACCGTCGATCAGGCTGAACGACTGACATCTGACAAAGGTGAGTGGCTGCTGTTCCGTGCTCATCAAAAAGGCCAGAGCGCGCAGCAACTACTGCCTACGCTGGTCACTAATGCTTTAGGCAAACTGCCAATTCCAAAATTGATGCGCTGGGGCAATAACGACACTCAGTTCGTGCGTCCGGTTCATACCGTCACGCTGCTGCTGGGTAGTGAAGTTATCCCTGCCACTATTCTTGGCATACCGTCAGATCGCGTGATCCGTGGTCATCGTTTCATGGGCGAACCGCAGTTCACCATCGATAACGCCGATCAATATCCGCAAATCCTGATGGAACGCGGAAAAGTCATTGCTGATTACGAAACCCGCAAAGCCATTATCAAACGTGATTCAGAACAGGCTGCACAGAAAATCGGCGGCATCGCTGATATGAGCGAAAGCCTGTTGGAAGAAGTGACCTCTCTGGTTGAGTGGCCAGTGGTGTTGACGGCTAAGTTTGAAGAGAAATTCCTCGCGGTACCTGCCGAAGCGCTGGTTTACACCATGAAAGGTGACCAGAAGTACTTCCCAGTGTATGACGCCGCAGGCAAGTTGCTGCCAAACTTTATTTTCGTCACTAACATCGAATCTAAAGATCCACAGCAGATTATCTCTGGTAATGAGAAAGTGGTGCGCCCACGTCTGGCCGATGCTGAGTTCTTCTTTAAGACTGACCGTAAGCAACGTCTAGAAGATAATCTGCCACGCCTAGAAACCGTGCTGTTCCAGCAGCAACTGGGGACGCTGCGCGATAAAACTAATCGTATTGAAGCGTTGTCTGGTTGGGTTGCAGAGCAAATTGGTGCCGATGTGAATCTGGCGACCCGCGCAGGCCTACTATCCAAGTGCGATTTGATGACTAACATGGTCTTCGAATTCACGGATACTCAGGGTGTCATGGGTATGCACTACGCCCGCCACGACGGTGAAAACGAAGAAGTTGCCGTTGCGCTAAACGAACAGTATCAACCACGTTTTGCGGGTGATGCACTGCCAGAATCTCTGGTGGCATGTTCTGTCGCGATCGCTGACAAAATGGATACCCTTGCCGGTATTTTCGGCATTGGCCAACATCCAAAGGGTGATAAAGACCCATTTGCTCTGCGTCGTGCGGCACTGGGCGTTCTGCGTATTATCGTTGAGAAGAAGCTGCCGCTGGATTTGGTCACGCTGACCGAAGAAGCTGCTCGCCTCTATGGTCAGAAGCTGACCAACGCTAACGTCGTTGATGATGTGGTTGATTTCATGCTGGGTCGTTTCCGTGCGTGGTATCAGGAAGAAGGCCATAGCGTAGATACCATTCAGGCGGTCTTGGCTCGTCGTCCAACCAAGCCCGCTGACTTTGATGCTCGCATGAAGGCAGTATCTCACTTCCGTACATTGCCTGAAGCCGCAGCATTAGCGGCTGCTAACAAGCGTGTTTCCAACATTCTGGCGAAGTCGACCGAAGTGCTGGCCGATCGCGTTCATGCTTCTGTATTAAAAGAAGCCGCTGAAATCAAACTGGCAACGCATCTGGTTGTTCTACGTGACAAATTAGAGCCACTGTTTGCCGAAGGTCGTTATCAAGAAGCGCTGTCTGAACTGGCCGCTTTGCGCGAGCCTGTTGATGATTTCTTCGAGCAGGTTATGGTGATGGCAGACGATGAGCAGGTACGTATCAACCGCCTGACATTGCTGAGCAAGTTACGTGATTTGTTCCTACAGGTTGCTGATATCTCTGTTCTGCAGTAAACCAGAACGTAAAATAAAGCCCGCCTTTCGGCGGGTTTTTTACATTCTGGCTGTTATCCCTAAATTATCAGGTTAAACTAACCTGATGAGTAGAATTTCAACCGAATGATCTTGACCCACTTTTTCGCGCGGTTACAGGAGTAATGACATGTCACTTGCAGTAACTAAACAGGCACAGCGTTGGTTGATGCCAATTTTCGCCGTTATTATGGCGTTTCAACTGGCTGGCTGTGGCGACAACGATAAAGAACAACGTAAAGCTTTCATCGACTATCTGCAAAATACCGTCATGCGCGGCAGCATTACTGTGCCGACGCTGAGTGAAGACCAAAAGCAGAAACTCGGTAACTATGTCAGCGATTACGCGATTTTAGTAACCTTTTCACAGAATTTCAGTCGTTCTATGGATAGCAGCCTCAATCCGCTATTTACCACTATCGATAAGATACGTGTTCCTCAGGATTATCTGTTAAGACGCGACGAGCTACGTCAAGAATCTGGGGCTCTAAATCTGCTCGGTCAGCAGATTCAAAGTGCAAAATCTACCGCAGACACTGCGCGTGCTGCACTGAAACAGCCTGATGATGTAAAAGCGGTTTATGACCAAGCTTTTGCGAAAGTCGTTACCGACCCAGCGAATGCCGTTATGCCTATTATTCCAATGGCCGCTAGCCTGTCACAAGATTTGATTCAGGTGGGCGATTTCCTGCAAAGCATTGGGACTCAGGCTCGCTTCGATAACCAAAGCATCCAGTTGCAAACCCAACAGCAGGTCGATCAGTACAACCAGCTCATGACCTCAATTGCAGCCAAGCATCAAGAGCTGTTAAATGCGAAAAACCGCAACGCGGCTATTTTCCAAAACTAACAGAACCTAACGTTATACCCGCCCTGCCAGGGAAACCTCGCGGGGCTTTTTTACGCCTAAACATTCACAGATGTAATTTTATGACGCAAAGAGCGGAGGTGAAGAAATAAACGAGAATGGACGGGAGAGATGTAAAAGTATCTTGTGAAGAGAATCACAATTTAAAAACAAAGATGCTAACAATAAAGGTGATTTACATCACATAAATAGGTTCAAGAAGGGCAATATTTTAACTTTGTAGAAGACTTTCAGCTCATTTATGTGATCAATATCACTCAAAACACCCCTTAAGAGGGGGATGGAATGAGATCAAGATCACAAATCCCCCACGGGGTACGCGAGATGAAAACGGCGTGATAGAGTCGATTTTGCATACAGAACGACAGGACGGTTTTTGGCGAAACCACCACAACTATTACGACGCGCAACATCTTAGCGCGCACCACGAGGGGTGTTTTATGTTATCACCAGATATCAAGGTCAAGGTACAGAATTTTGGCCGCTTCCTCAGCAATATGGTAATGCCCAATATTGGCGCATTCATCGCTTGGGGTTTGATTACCGCACTATTTATTCCCACGGGCTGGTTACCCAATGAAACGCTAGCCAAATTGGTTGGCCCAATGATCACCTATCTGCTGCCACTGCTAATCGGTTATACCGGTGGCCGCCTCATCGGTGGTGAGCGCGGCGGCGTAGTCGGAGCTATCACCACGATGGGCGTGATCGTCGGTGCAGATATGCCAATGTTCATGGGTGCCATGATTGCAGGTCCGCTAGGCGGCTGGGCAATCAAGCATTTTGACCGTTGGGTCGAAGGTAAAATCAAAAGCGGTTTCGAAATGCTGGTGAATAACTTCTCCGCGGGCATTATCGGTATGCTGCTGGCCATATTGGCATTTATGGCCATTGGACCACTGGTGGAGTCGCTGTCTAAGATACTGGCGGCGGGCGTTAACATCATGGTGCAAAATAACCTGCTGCCGTTAACCTCAATCTTTGTCGAACCGGCCAAAATACTGTTCTTGAATAATGCGATTAACCACGGCATTTTCTCACCGCTGGGCATTCAACAAGCAACAGAAACAGGCAAATCCATTTTCTTCCTGATCGAAGCGAACCCTGGTCCGGGTCTGGGCGTCCTGCTAGCCTATATGTTCTTCGGTAAAGGTAGTGCGAAACAGTCTGCTGGTGGCGCCGCGATAATCCATTTCTTCGGCGGCATTCACGAAATTTATTTCCCATATGTATTGATGAATCCGCGCCTCATTTTGGCCGTCATTTTGGGCGGTATGACCAGCGTCTTCACCCTGACCCTGTTTAATGCTGGGCTGGTATCTCCCGCTTCTCCGGGTTCTATCTTTGCCGTATTGCTCATGACACCAAAATCTTCACTGGTTGGCGTTATATTGTCGATTCTAGCCTCCACTCTGGTGTCATTCCTTACCTCTGCCATGCTGCTCAAACGTGCTCGCGTAGGCGATGAAGAGAGCAATGGCTTGGCTGAAGCAACTCGTCGTATGCAGGGCATGAAACAGCAGTCTAAATCAGGTGGCAAGATTTCTGGCACCCAGCCTCAGCCCGCAATGCAGGCTACTGCGCTCGACTTATCTCAAGATCTGCATCATGTGCGTAAAATCATCGTAGCCTGTGATGCTGGCATGGGGTCTAGCGCGATGGGTGCAGGCGTTCTGCGCAAAAAAGTGAAAGATGCTGGCCTGAATCATATTTCGGTCGCTAACTGTGCGATCAATAGCCTGCCAGACGATGTGGATCTGGTGATTACCCATCAGGATTTAACCGAACGAGCAATGCGCCATGCTCCTCAGGCTATGCATATTTCACTGAGCAATTTCCTTGATAGCGGATTGTATACTGATTTAACCACCCGTTTGTTGGCCGCAAAACTACCGCATGCAGCCAATGATAACCGCCTTATTAACCAAACAATTATTGCAGCCAACGATGATTCTTTCGAGTCAATCGAGCGCGAAGAAAACCTGTTCAAACTTAGCGCAGATAACATCTTTCTTAACTTAACCGCAGAGAATAAAGAACAAGCTATTCGCTTTGCGGGTGAAATGCTGGTATCCGGTGGCTATGTTGAGCCTGATTACATTGACGCCATGCTGGCACGAGAAGCGCTAACCACAACCTATCTAGGAGAGTCTATTGCCGTCCCACACGGCACCGTAGAAGCCAAAGACCGCGTGCTCCGCACCGGGATTGTCATTTGCCAATACCCACAGGGCGTGCGATTCGGTGATGAGCCGGATGACGTGGCTCGACTGGTCATCGGCATTGCCGCCCGCAACAACGAGCATATTCAGGTTATAGCCCGCTTAACCAACGCACTGGATGACGAAGGCGTCATAGAAAAACTGGCGCAAACCACCAGCGTACAGGAAATCCTAGATCTCCTGTCTGGAGAGCAAGCGGCTTAAGGCGATGACACGACGCCGTTCACCGCAGCCAGCGGCCTAAAGTGCCTTCGCTGTCGGTGTCGTTCTTGGGGCCTCCCCCGGCCCCCTTTTTACGGATAGATTCTCTCGAGGTTAACATCATGAAAGCGATTCATTTTGGTGCAGGTAATATTGGTCGTGGTTTTATCGGTAAACTTTTAGCCGATGCTCAGGCAGAGTTAACATTTGCCGACGTCAACCAACCTTTAGTCGATCAGCTTGCTCATCAACAAAGTTATCAGGTCAACGTAGTCGGCGAAAATGCGCGTGTTGAGCAGGTAAACCGCGTCAGCGCCATTCATAGCAACAGCCCTGATGCCATTCAGCAGATTGCTCAAGCAGACATTATCACCACAGCCGTTGGCCCACAGGTGCTCAGCAAAATCGCCAGTACGCTAGCTCAGGGCCTGATTTCTCGTTACAACAGCGGTAACCATCAGCCAATGAATATTATCGCCTGCGAAAATATGGTGCGGGGTACCAGCCAGCTTAAACAGCATGTCTTGCTGGCAATCCCTGCCGAACTCCATGCTTGGGTAGAAGAACACATCGGTTTTGTGGATTCCGCCGTAGATCGCATTGTTCCCCCTAGCGCCGCAGCTAACGACGATCCATTGGAAGTGACCGTTGAAACCTTTAGCGAATGGATTGTCGACAGTACCCAATTCAAAGGGCAACTACCAAAAATTGCAGGAATGGAGTCCACGGCGAATCTTATGGCCTATGTTGAGCGAAAACTTTTCACGCTCAACACCGGCCATGCTATCACCGCCTATCTCGGCCAACTGGCTGGCTATCAAACCATTCGTGAAGCCATTTTGGATCCGGCTATTCGCGATGTTGTTAAAGGGGCAATGGAAGAAAGTGGGGCGGTACTTATTAAACGCTACAGCTTTGACCCAGAACAGCATTCCGCTTATATCGAAAAGATTTTAGGACGCTTTGAGAACCCTTACCTACATGACGATGTGGAGCGCGTGGGGCGTCAGCCATTGCGTAAACTGAGTGAAAACGATCGTTTAATCAAACCACTGCGAGGAACGCTGGAGTATGGTTTGCCAAACAACAATCTGCTCATGGGCATTGCAGCGGCATTAAGCTATCGCAGCCACCAAGATCCACAGGCACAAGAAATGGCATATTTGCTTAATGAGAAAGGCATAACTCATACCGTGAAGCAGGTTTGTGGCCTAGAAGATCAGCCAGAGCTTGTCGCACAGATCGCGAATGTGTATAACGCCATGCAACGTCAAGCATGATGTAACCCATAGGATTGGAGTTGCGGCGAAGCGGCAGCTCCAAATGAGAAGGGTATAATGAAATTGAATCGAATGCGCACCACAGCGCAACCAGAAATAAAAGAGCACCTTCCAAAAACCGAGGCACCAGAAAAACCACGGTTATCGGAACGTGAAGCATCGATTATGGCAACAATAGAAGACGCTGACCTTTATAAAAATCAGGCTTTTGAGAATCGAATTCTAGAAAGGCTCAATGCTCGTCAAACGGTCGCAGGGTTCATTCAGGCTACGGTCGGATTACTGGCTGAGGCGGTTGATCTTCTGATTCTCCAAGCCTTTCGGAAAGATGATTACGCGGTGAAATACGCGGTGGAACCATTGCTGGAAGGAAGCGGCCCACTGGCTGATTTACCGGTGCGACTAAAACTCATCTATGCCTTGGGCGTGATTAGCCGCGATGAATATGAAGACGTTGAGCTTTTATTAGCGCTAAATAATGAATTAAAGCATGAAAATAAGATCTACAGCTTTACCGATGACGAGATCCTCGGTCCGATAAATATGCTGCATTGCATGACAGCATTGCCTCCACAGCCCACGTTGCATCTGCCAGAAGAGGTCGTTGATGACTCACTAGCCAACATGCAGGAACAGCGCTATCAGCAGATGGTTCGTTCAACACTCGTACTTAGCATCACCGATTTAGTGACTCGTTTGTGCCATAAAAAAGCCTTTTAAACTCCCGGTTTGCAAGACTGGGAGCGTCTTCTTTTCAGCCAATCCCCACATTAATGTCTACAACTGTTAAACTATCTCCTAATCCCCAAAAGTATTGATGACCGGAAGATACGTCATGAAAGAAAAAGCAGAAATTAAACGCCTTAGCGACAAGCTGGATGCCCTGCGTCGTAAAGAAGCTGGCCTGTTGTTACAAGAGATTGACTCTGTAACCACGCATGCTCTGGATGAAAATCGCAGCGAGCAGGAAAAGCTGACCGCTGAGATCGAGCGTCTGCGCGCAGTTCAAGCCAGCCATTTCAGTGCCAAAGCACAGCAGCTTTTAAAGATGCCATTCAGCCGCGAAATCACCAAAAAAGAACAAGCCGACATGGGGTCTTTAAAAAAGGCGGTACGTGGTATTGAAGTTGTACACCCAATGACTGCGTTAGGTCGTGAAATGGGTCTAAAAGTCGTTACTGGTTACGCTAAAAAAGAGTTCTAAATTATCAGACTCTGGCTAACAAAAAGCCCGCAATCCATCCAGATTGCGGGCTTTTTGTTATTGATACAGATTAACTAACGTTTTCCAACATAACGTTTCTTCTTCCCCGCGTCTTCTCGGTGCGCGCGCTCAACCTCTTCAGCCAAGATTTCTATGCCCTTCTCGATTTGATCAAGCTCAGGTACATAGTTCATGCGCATACATTGATGCGTGTGCGGCCATTCGTGTTCTAGCCCTGGGAAGAAATAATGACCCGGTACCATTAGAACCCCGCGTTGTTTGAGGCGCTGGTATAAAATTTCGGTGCTAATAGGGAGATCAACAAACCACAGCCATAGGAATATCGCTCCCTCCGGCTTATGAATTAAACAACGCTCTTCCGGCAAGTAACGACGCAAGACCTCAATGGTTTGCTCTACTCGTTGGCGATAAAACGGTTTTATCACCTCGTTAGATAAACGGAGTAAGTCGCCACGCTCTATCATTTCGAGCGCAACGGCTGGGCCGAGACTGCCCGGCGATAGGCTGATAATGCCGTTCATGTTACTGATGGCGCTGATTATTTTTTCATCAGCAATGACTATCCCACAGCGAGCTCCCGGCAGACCAAGCTTGGACAAACTCATGCATAGAATAATGTTTGGATTCCACAGCGGATTGACGTCAGAAAATATAATGCCGGGGAAAGGCAAACCATAGGCGTTATCAATCAATAATGGAATATTGCGCTGCTGCGCCATGGCATCAAGACGAATAAGCTCTTCGTCTGTTAAAACGTTTCCTGTCGGGTTTGTTGGACGCGAAACGCAAATCAACCCCACATCGTCGCTAATGTTAAGGTGTTCAAAATCGACGTGATATTTAAACTGACCTTCAGGCAACAGCTCGATAGTTGGCTTAGCCGAAACAAACAAATCTTCGTCTAACCCCGCGTCTGCATAGCCAATGTATTCAGGGGCCAGTGGGAATAACACACGACGACGCGAGCCATCAGCAAATCGCCCAGCATATAAATTAAATAAGTAGAAAAATGCACTCTGGCTGCCGTTTGTTAGCGCAATATTTTGTGCTTCTATTTGCCAACCAAACTCATCGCGCAGCATTTTTGCCAGCGCTTGCAGAAGCGCATCTTTACCCTGTGGGCCATCGTAATTACATAGCGCGTCGGTTAACTTACCTTCGCGCAACATATCCGCACAAAGTTGAGTGAAATAATCCGTCATCTGAGGGATTTTGGCCGGGTTGCCGCCGCCAAGCATAATTGCGCCAGGCGTACGCAGGCCATCATTCAGATCGTCCATCAGACGGGTGATCCCCGCGTAGCGGGTAAATTTGTCGCCAAATACAGAAAAAGTCATGATAACAATCACAGGTAATTATTATGGGAAGCCAACCGACACCATACCTGCTACGCCTTAGGTGAACAACCCACGGGAAATTACCCTATTTTTAGATAACTCTGGGAAAAATGAAAACTGCGGAATAAAAAAAGGCGCAGTTTCCTGCGCCAAAAAGATAGAGAGGGGTACATCAATAGGTATTATTGGTTGCTGGTTTCTGCATCGCTAGCCTGGCTTTGCTCCAGCGCTGGAGGCGTTGTCTGCCCACCTATCGCGATGCGCTGAGGCTGCAGGGCTTCAGGTACGTTACGCACCAGATCGATATTCAGCAGCCCATTTTCAAATTTGGCACCATCCACTGTCAGATGTTCTGCCAAGGTGAATGTCAGATCGAAGGCTTTGCACACCAGCCCCTGATGTAAATATTCAACCGGTTTCTCTGACTGAACTGGGTTACCACGCACGGTTAAGCGCGGACCTTCAACTTCAATATCCAGCTCACTCTGCTTAAATCCAGCTAAGGCCAGAGAGATGCGATAGTGGTTATCGTCACTTTTTTCAATGTTATATGGTGGGAACCCTTGGGGTTCTAAGCTGCTCTGCATCGCATTAGCTAACTTATCGAAACCAATCCATTGACGAAGTAGTGGAGAAAGATCGTGATTACGCATAGATATATACTCCTTCTAAGAAGCGAGATAATATTTTCGGCTGCTTCATATGGTGATAACAGCCGACCTTTAGCCCCCCGCAGGCAGGCAAATTTATTTGTTCTTTACAGATAACTGACTACACTAAATTACTTAATTTCAATTTTACGCGGCTGCAGTGTTTCTGGAACAATGCGCTCTAAATCGATATATAACAGCCCATTTTCCAAGTTGGCGCCTTTAATTTGAATATGTTCGGCCAATTGGAACTTACGCTCAAAGTTACGCTCGGCGATCCCCTGATATAAATAAGTGCGTTCTTTGTCTGATGGTTGATGAGAACCTTTTACAATCAGGGTATTAGATTGCGCGGTGATATCCAGTTCATGCTCTGCAAATCCGGCTACGGCAATAGAAATACGATAGTGATTGTCGTCAACGAGCTCAACGTTGTATGGAGGATATCCACCGTTAGACTGGTTCTGACCAGACTCAATTAAATTAAACAGGCGATCGAAACCGATAGCGGAACGGTAAAGTGGAGCGAGATCGAAATTGCGCATAAAAATATGCCTCCTAATAAAATCAGCGAGGAAAAATAGCCTTCCATCATGGACAGACTATATATACATCATGGCCGAAATACCCTTACGGCATATTTCTCATTGGCCTGCTAATAAGATGGTGTCAGCCAATAATTTTTCAAGCAGCAAAATTTAAATTTTTTCTGAACGCACGATTCCCTAAAGCAGAGGTCATAAACTGGCAAGGTACCACTGGAATATTGTTACATTTTTGTATGAAATGAGAGAGCCACCACAGAGCGAATAGGTGAGTTTGTCGATTTTCCGACATAGATGCTATAACACAACAACTTTGGCTTTCGTCTACACGGCCACTATTGGGATGGATTTATGAAACAACGGATTAGATGCTTGACGATATCTCTGCTTACCAGCTCCGCGCTGATGGCTGGAGGCTGTTCCAGCGTCATGACCCGTGTTGGACCGAATCAGGGATACTATTCGGGTGCAAAAAACGACGTCAAAATGATCAAACATGAAGATACTGGCTGGGCTATGACGCCACTTCTCGCATTAGACCTACCATTATCCGCCGTAGTTGATACGTTATTGTTGCCTTACGATTACTATCGCTCGGATTCTAATCCCGAAGATGAGTCGCCACGCGCACGTGTTTTGCGTAACGAGCAGACCTCCGGTGTCAATAACGTTGCACCATCACATTGATTAGAGCAGTGTCTAAGCCGAATGCTCAGACACGCTATTTATCATAGATTCACCACAAATAGCTGTGGCCAACCTTCTATCTCACGCATATAGGCAACTTTTTTTCCATCTGGTGAGACAACCACAGATTCAGCACATGGCGGCTGTTCAGAACGCAACGTCAGGCGAGTAATCTCTCCAGATTTTGCACTGCAGCGCACAATGCTGTTATCCATCGCGAAGAACAACGACTCGCCATCAGGATGCCAACTTAGTGCAGACTGCACTGAGTGTTTCCCATGTGTGACCTGACGGGGATTGCCCCCGTTAGGAGATACCATCCATAGCTGTACAATCCCCGCATCATCATGCATTAAAAAGGCGATTTCAGCCCCGTTGGGAGAAGAGCGCAGCCAGTGGCGTGGTGTCGTGGCCAACCCAGGATACTTACGCTGATGAGTAAACGTGATTCGTCGCTGCTGAACACTGGCAGGCGGAGCAGGTAATCGGTCAGCCGTGCCCTGAAGTGGATATTCCCCGGCCTCGGCGTAAGCCGAATCCTGCTCAGGCAAATCGACTACAAATATTTCTGGGATTTTTTGACCATCTTGAGACTCGGTGTCGCCGATAAAAGCTAAGGCCCAACGCTGACGAGTTCCGTCTGGCTTTAAATAGCCTTCGTCACCAATCCAACCCTCTTCATAGGCTCGAGAAATTTGATCGCTTCCCGCCTGCGGCTGAGGCGTTGTCTGGCTAACCAAAACACAGAAATGACTACCATCATATTCACGCGGATGCTGTTTCGGCACGTTAACAGCATGCAGCGGTAAAGCAACACCAACATTACGCTGATCGAGCGCCACATCTTTTTCATGCATAACATGATCGTTGTAGGTAAAACTAAGGCGGGTCGCATCAGGGCTGAAAACATGCACATGTGTCCCGCCACGTAAGGCACCCGCGGTATAAGGCTCGGTAATATCCATCGCGTCTAGCGTTTCAGCCAGTTCTCTATCGGGTTCACTGACAATCACTCCGCGACGATGGTGAAAATCGTAATGCCAGTGAGAATCTGGATGCTCTGGTCCGTGAATAAATACGTAACGCGTTGGCTGTTGTGGGCTCACTGTCACCACGCCGACATGAGCCCCATGCTGAGCACGATACACCACGTCCACCTGGCCATCAGCCACCCTGACACGCTCAATACACAAGCCTGTAAAAGAGGCGCCGCTAGGGCGAACGTCATACGCTAACCACTCACTGTCGGGTGTCCAGACATTGATATTGGTGAGCTGATGCCCTCGCGGATCGAACGTGAGCTGTTTTTCAGCATAGCGAGACATGGTGGATTCCTTCAGCAAAATAAACGCATTATCTCACTAGCATAAACCAAGCGAAGGCCTCAATCACTGAAGCTTACCGATGTATTTCTCATTAAGGCCACTTTTGTTCAGCAGGCAGAAAATCCCCACCGAGAGATCTTGTCGGGTATAGACCTGCTCCCACAGATATGATCCATGGGAGCATTGGGTTTTAATCAATACGTTTCACATCTCCGACTAACAATATGTAAGAGAGCGCCCCCATTAACGCCACCACCGCAATATAAGTTAGCGATGGTGCAAAACCATAGTATTGGGCTAAATAACCAACAACCAGCGGAACCGTTATTCCTCCTAAACCGCCGATAAAATTAAATACGCCACCGGTGAGTCCGATCAAACACATAGGCGCTAAAGAAGAAATGAGCGACCACGTAATAGATGCAAATCCGTTACCAAAAAACGCTAATGCCATCAGTATCATGATCCACATAGGGTCATTCGTATAATTGGCCCCCATAATGCAGGTTGATAACAATAGGCCACAAATAATCGGAGTCTTACGCGCAAAACCAATCGACTTACCACTCTTTAGTAGTTTATCCGCCACAACTCCTGAAAGAATAACGCCAACAAAAGCAGCCATAAACGGTACGGTTGTCATAAATCCTGCGGTCAAAGCAGTGATATGCTTTTCTTGCGTGAGGTAATTAGGGAACCACGTCAGGAAGAACCACAACGTCGAGGCGATGGCGAATTGACCAATATAAACCCCGACCAGTTTACGATGAAATACCAATTTCCAATCTGATATGGTTAACGGTGCAGCCTTTTTTTTACCTGTAGCAACATCACCATCAATCACACCGCCACCGTTAGCAATATGATCAAGTTCTGCCTGATTAGCATATTTACTTTTACGCGGAGGCTGATAGGCAAAGCGCCATAAAGCTGCCCAGAGAATACCCACCGCACCAGTAACAATAAACACCCAATGCCAACTGGTCATTTCCTGCAACCAAATCAGCATAGGAGTCAGAAATGCGAGCCCAACAAACTGGCCAGAAGTATAAAAACCGACCGCTGACGCTCTCTCCTGCTCAGGAAACCAACTGGTTACGATACGATTATTGGTAGGAAATGCAGGAGCCTCAAACATGCCCGTCACCGCTCGCAGTGTGATAAGCGAGACTAAACCATTGGCGAATCCCTGAAATAAAGTCCCTATAGACCATCCCATAATGGCAACAAAATAGGTTGTTTTGGCACCGACACGATCAAGAAAACGGCCACCGGGTATTTGGCACAAAGTATATGTCCATGCAAAAGCAGAAAAGATATATCCCATTTCTGATTTACTAATACCAAATTCGGCCTGAATATGTTCGGAGGCCACGGCTAAATTGGCACGGTCAACATAGCAAATGACGACCGTCACAAAAATCATCAGTAGCGTTAAATAACGCCTTTTAGTTGGTGCGGAAGATAGTGTTATATCACTCATGTTCTTCTCACTTATCGGATTAATTATATTTTTATTAGCCTGTTAGCTCAGGCGATTTTTAGGCGCACGAATCCCCGGCGGGAAAAATACGCCATCGACTATTTGTTATTGTTATTCGTATTTTTAACTTCTATGGTTAATCAACGAAATTAGAGTTGTATCAAGCCGACAAGCAAATAATTCGGATGACCGAGCGTAGCTAGCGCAGATACAAGTTCAATGACGAAGATTTATTACCATTCAGCAACGGCACCGTCAGAGTATCGCCAAACCGGGTTATGCCAGTCTGGTGGATTCTTACTGCACGCAATCACCCTCTCTTCATTAATTTCAACGCCAAGGCCAGGTTTCATGAGCGGTGCAAAATGCCCATCAACCATGTCGAAATCTTCTTTATTGACCACGTAGTCGAGGAGCTCTGCGCCTTGGTTGTAGTGAATCCCCATGCTTTGTTCTTGCAACACGGCATTACGCGCAACAAAATCCAAATGCAAACATGATGCTAATGCAATTGGCCCGAGCGGGCAGTGCGGTGCTAAAGCAACGTCATAAGCTTCTGCCATCGCCGCTATTTTAAAGCATTCGGTAATTCCCCCTGCATGGGAAAGATCGGGCTGTACAATGGCTAAACCACCATCAGCGAGCACACGTTTGAAATCAAACCGAGAATACATGCGTTCACCCGCCGCTATCGGCAGATGGGTTTGGGCGGCAAGGCGGGGATAGTATTCTGCTTGTTCCGCAAGCACCGGTTCTTCGATAAAGAGCGGACGATAAGGCTCAAGTTCTTTGATTAAGATTTTGGCCATCGGCGCATCAACGCGGCCATGAAAATCGAGACCAAACTCAATAGTGTTGCCAAACTCAGATCGGATCTCAGCCACAACCGCTACAGCCGCATCCACTTTGCGAGCATTATCAATAATGCCCATCTCTTCACAACCATTAAGCTTGAAAGTGTCAAACCCACCCGCCATCAGCTTCTTAATACCATCAATAACATCGGCAGGACGATCACCACCAACCCAACTGTAAGCCTTAATTTTATCGCGCACCAACCCACCAAGCAGTTGATAGACAGGAACCCCTAATGCCTTTCCTTTGATATCCCACAACGCCTGATCGATGCCTGAAATTGCGCTCATCAGAATAGGGCCACCGCGGTAGAAACTTCCCCGATAGAGCGTCTGCCAAATATCGTTAATCCGCGCGGGATCCTGACCAATAATATATTCGCCAAGCTCATGAACAGCGGCCTCAACGCTTTTGGCCTTACCTTCAATGACCGGTTCTCCCCACCCTACAATGCCTTCATCAGTTTCAATTTTCAGGAACATCCACCTTGGGGGTAAACGATAAGTGGTTAATTTAGTAATTTTCATCTCACCGCATCCTTATAGGCGTTCACATAAGCCTGTGCCTGTTGAGCCGTACGTTGCACCTCCTGCCCAGCACGATATAAATCGCTGCCTAAACCTGCGCCTACACAACCCGCATTAAGATATTCATGCAGGTTTTCCGGTGTGACGCCCCCCACCGCGAACACGGGTACCGTTGCAGGAAGAACCGCCTTCAGTGCTTTTACATAGTCAGGACCAAATGCCGCCGATGGGAAAATTTTCAGCGCCTGCGCACCAGCCTCTATTGCTTGAAATGCTTCTGTTGCCGTTGCACAACCGCAACAGACCTGCATTTGATATCCAACAGCTCGACGGATAACGTCGGGTACAGTATTCGGTGTCACAACGAGTTTACTGTTGAGGGAATGCAGTAGATCTACCTGCTCGCTTTTCAGGACAGTACCAGCCCCAATTAAAGCGCGATGACCAAAGAGCTTCACGGCTAGGGCAATACTTTTTTCCCAATCTGGTGAATTCAAAGGGATCTCTATAGCATCAAAACCAGCCGCCAATAACGCAGTAATATGTTCTTCAACTTCTTGTGGTTTAATCCCACGTAAGATCGCGATCAACGGTAACTTAGTAACCCAAGGCATTGGCAATGCTCCTTATTCCGGTTTGAAACGCGATATCACCGTCAATCGTTTGATAGGCAATACCGGCAAAATTCAGAGCAGTGACGTAACGTTCATTGAGTTTTGGGCTACCAATAAGCGTCACACTGTCGCTGGCGTGTAATGCGTAGGTCTGTTGCATCTGTGCAACCTCATTACCAATCAACACCCCAGACAGCCAATCGCTCACCGTACCTTTACTTCTATTTCCAAGAAGATGTGCCGCACGGACCTCAAACAGATTTCGTATCACGCCAGCATCATTAAATCCGATTTCCAACCCCTGCCGGAATGCGTCCTGTGAGACATGCTGCTCACCGATACCCACGCCAATAAGCCCATGTTGAAGTAGCAAATAATGCAATTCACCCGTGATCACCGTGCGAAAATCATCAACATAATCCCCTGACATCTGCACCCATTTGCTATGCGTACCCGGCATTAAATAACGTGAGGATTTGTGTAATTGGTGAGCGCCTATAATCTGTGTTTCTTCGCCACGCATCACATTGGAATTATCGGGACGATTAATGCATAACCCAGGAATAATGTGGATCACTGAAGAATTTGGTGATCGGATTGTTGTCAGGTGTTGAGTAACTTCACCTAATGCAACTGGGCAGGGCAAATACGGAACAACCTGCCATCCGGCATTGCTGCCAACCATTCCCGCCATAATAGCCGGAAGGTCACCATAGTCTTGGAACCACGGCTGCATCAGGTGGCTAAAAACCTGTTGCGGCGTCTGCCCCTGTAAACGAGTGACACCGGATTCTGATCTTAAAAAATCAACGCACAGCCCTTGAACATAAAGCCATGCTCGTAAATTTGTTGAGCCCCAATCAATCGCTATAAAATTTTCATTCATGTCTCATCCTTTAAACGCCTTGTAGAGCTGGCTATCATTGCTAATGCTGCTTTCTCTGCTGCATCAGCATTCTGGTGACGGATTGCGTCATACAGCGTCTGGTGCTCACGTAATGTTCTCGGCATGTTGTCTTCATCTGGCATATAAGTACGTTCAAATACAGCCCGTTGCAGCGAGCTAATCGCAACGCTTAACTGCTGTAACACGGGGTTATGTACCGACGACAACACGGCTTCATGGAAACGAATATCTGCCTCGTTAAATGCATCAAAATCTTGGTGGTTCATTGTCATGTCATTTAATGCGGCCTCAATGACCGCCAACTCGCTAGACGTTGCTCTTTCAGCAGCCCAACGAGCAATTGACGGCTCGACCAAATTACGCACTTCACTCAATGCGCTAATCAGACGAGGGTCATAATCATTTGCAAGTACCCATTGCAGAACATCAGTATCCAAGTAGTTCCACTGGTTACGAGGCGTAACAAAAGCCCCTCGATACCGCTTCACCTCAACTAATCGCTTCGCGGTAAGCGCACGAAATACTTCGCGGATAATATTGCGCGATGTTTGAAACTCTTCGCATAACTCAGCCTCCGAAGGTAGCGCCGCGCCAGGGACATACTTCCCACTGATAATCTGTCGTCCCATTTCAACGATGATGCGGTCGGTTTTGCTCAATTCAGTTTTGTTCATTGTCTTTTTCCATTTGGATAGAGATGGGCTATTCGCTCAATACTTTACCGCCAAACGGATAAAATAACCGCATCAGTGAAGTACAAAACAAAAACTAACCACACTCACTGATACCCATATTGTATTGTTAAAATATAATTTGGTACTACAATTTGGATCACAAAATAAACAATACGTGGAAATTTACTGTTCTTCATCATCTGGGGTTTATTTGTCGGGCTAATTAGTTCAATTTGTAGGCGTTGATTTACTGGTCTGTTTAGTATTGAAAAACAAGGAAACACGATGCCTACCCTATTCGAAAACATCATGCAGGCTCATCAGGCCTTGCGCCCGCAGGTACGAGTTACACCGCTTGACCATAGCGTTTTGCTTTCTTCTCATACGGGATGTGAGGTGTATTTGAAGTGTGAGCACCTTCAGCACACCGGCTCATTTAAGTTTCGCGGTGCGAGCAACAAGCTGCGCTTATTGAGTGACGAACAGCGCGCACAAGGTGTAATCACTGCATCAACCGGAAATCATGGGCAAGGTGTGGCATTAGCTGGAAAAATTGCAGGCGTAAAAGCGGCAATCTATGCGCCTGAAACCGCAGCGGCGGTGAAACTGGACACCATCCGAGCATTAGGGGGTGAGGTCCGATTAGTGGCTGGCGATGCTCTCAATGCTGAACTCGCGGCCGCTGCCGCTGCCGCTGAGCAGCATCTAATCTACATATCACCGTATAACGATTTACAGGTGATTGCAGGTCAAGGCACCTGTGGGGTTGAGATAGCGGAGCAGCAAGCTGACTTGGACGCAGTATTTGTCGCCGTCGGTGGAGGTGGACTCATCTCTGGTATTGCGACAGCCCTAGAGACACTTTCACCGCAAACGGAAATCGTTGCCTGCTGGCCAGAAAATGCCACCAGCATGTATAGCAATTTAGAAGCGGGGCATATCTTTGAGGTAGAAGAAAAAAGCACCTTATCGGATGGCACCGCTGGTGGCGTTGAGCCAGGCGCCGTAACGTTTGAGCTATGCCAGAAACTTATCGATCGCAAAGTACTGGTCAGTGAAGAAGAGATCAAACAAGCGATGAAGCTTATCGCCATCACCGACCGCTGGATGATTGAAGGCGCGGCAGGTGTAGCCGTCGCCGCAATGCTGAAACTAGCACCAGAATATCAGGGCAAGAAAGTTGCTATTGTTCTGTGTGGTAAAAACATTGTGTTGGATAAGTATTTGAAGGCTATCGAATAGGTATGGCATGAGGTTGGATCTTTCCGGCACATTACCGGACAGCCGAGTGAATCA
>NZ_KV824216.1:0-56240 GCF_001816025.1 Hafnia sp. HMSC23F03 | reverse complement strand
AGGGATGTAGGCGAAAGAACGGAGGAGCCAGGATGGCAATTGCCGTTCGTTCCGTTAAGACCGAAATGATGAAACGAGGGCACCCGCGCAGCGGGCTGGTAGGGGGTGCCAAGCCGGGATGCAAGGCGGCGGCGATTGAGCCGCCTTGCTCGGACGCAGACACGATGCTAAGGAGATACTCGGTGTTATGGGCGTACGAAACCTTTCACAGAACTGACGGTAACTGAAAGGTCAAAACTAGCACCCTGTTGCGAAATTATAAAAAAACTCAATGACCTTCTACTTCTCAAATACAAATTTGTTGATTGCTACAGCCACGCCATCTTCCTGATTGGTCGTGGTAACAAACTGAGCGGCTTCTTTAATGGAGGGCTCGGCATTTCCCATCGCCACACCAACGCCAGCATATTTCACCATTGCCAAATCGTTGCCGTGATCGCCAATACACATCACATTTTCACGTGGAATATTTAGGTATTCCGCCATTTGAGCAACCCCTTTTCCTTTATCGGCATCTTTGTTTAAGATTTCGAGGAAGTTTGGGCTGCTTCTCACTATGGTATAGCGTTCATATGCTTCTGGAGGAATTCGTGCGATGGCTTTCTCCAACACCTCAGGATCATCGATCATCATCACTTTAGGGAAGCGCGTATTTTTATCCATTTCATCAACAGGACAGAAATAAAGAGGTATTCCAGTGATGAATGATTCCTGCACCGTGTGCTTACTAATGTCGCGGTTTGCGGTATACAGCTTGTGATGATCGAGTGCGTGAAAATGTGAGCCAATTTGGTACGACAACGATTCGAGGTATAAATAGTCGTTAAAATCGAGCAACGTTTCGAACAGCGGTTCCCCATTTTCGGCATGAACAATTAGACCGCCGTTATTGCAGAGGCAGTAGCATCCCGCTTTATCCAACCCCAACTCTCGTAAATATTGCTGTGCGCCGATAAACGGACGTCCTGTCGCCAGCAATACGTGCACACCCTGAGCTTTAGCCGCCAAAATAGCCTGTTTCACCGCAGGGGCAACCGCCCGATCGTTATTAAGTAAGGTTCCATCCAGATCTATAGCAATCAGTTTAATCGACATCACATTTTCCCTTCGGGTCAGAATAATAGTGTAACGGTAATCAATCTAGGCCAGGTTGTCATTGCTTATGCGAGGGAAAAATGAGGATCAAATACATAAAAAAAGGGACGATAAATCGTCCCTTCTCGCTAGCTTCTTTAGGATTAGAAATCTAGGTTTGCTGCACGCAGCGCATTCTCTTCAATAAACGCGCGACGAGGTTCAACCGCATCGCCCATCAATGTGGTGAATAGCTGGTCAGCGGCTACAGCATCTTTCACCGTAACGCGCAGCATACGACGGCTTTGCGGATCCATGGTGGTTTCCCACAGCTGCTCTGGGTTCATTTCACCCAGACCTTTGTAGCGCTGGATAGCCAGACCGCGGCGAGACTCTTTCACTAACCACTCCAATGCCTGCTCGAAGCTGGTAATCGGCTGGCGGCGTTCACCACGCATCACAAACGCGCCGTCTTCGATCATATCACGCAGCGTACCGCCCAAGTTGCAGATGCGACGGTATTCCGCGCCATGAATAAAATCGAAGTCCAGTGGGTAATCAGTGTCAACCCCATGAGTACGAATACGCAGCGACGGTTCAAACATCTGACGCTCACGGTTTTCGGTCACAATCGCAGAGTAGGTACTACCGTGAACTTCTTTCTCGTTCAGAGTATTCACTAGAGACTCAATCCACTGCTGAACTTTAGCCTGATCGCCAAGATCGGCTTCCACCAACGTTGGATGGTAGATCAACTGGTTCAACAGCGCCTTAGGATAACGACGCTCCATACGACCAATCAGTTTTTGAACCTGATAGTGCTCGGTCACCAACTTCTCTAAATGCTCGTTGGACATCGCTGGCGCATCCGCATTAATGTGCAACTCAGCGCCATCCAAGGCGATAGAAAGCTGGTACTGATCCATCGCATCGTCATCTTTAATGTACTGTTCTTGCTTGCCTTTTTTCACTTTATAAAGTGGAGGCTGAGCAATAAACACATGACCACGTTCGATGATTTCAGGCATCTGGCGATAGAAGAAGGTCAACAGCAGCGTACGAATGTGCGAACCGTCGACGTCGGCATCGGTCATGATGATGATGCTGTGATAACGCAGCTTGTCAGGGTTATATTCGTCTCGCCCGATACCACAGCCCAGTGCGGTAATCAGCGTGGCAACTTCCTGAGAAGAAAGCATTTTATCAAAACGCGCTTTCTCAACGTTCAGGATTTTACCTTTCAGCGGCAGGATCGCCTGATTCTTACGGTTACGCCCCTGTTTTGCAGAGCCGCCCGCAGAGTCCCCTTCCACTAAGTACAGTTCAGAGTGGGCTGGGTCGCGTTCCTGACAGTCTGCCAGTTTGCCCGGCAGACCGGCTAAATCCAACGCGCCTTTACGACGTGTCATTTCACGCGCTTTACGCGCCGCTTCACGAGCACGAGCCGCATCAATGATTTTACCTACGACGATTTTTGCATCGCCCGGATTTTCTTGCAGATATTCGGCCAGCAGTTCGTTCATCTGGGTTTCAACCGCAGTTTTCACCTCAGAAGAAACCAGCTTATCTTTAGTCTGAGAAGAGAACTTAGGATCTGGAACCTTAACAGAAACGACCGCAATCAAACCTTCACGCGCATCGTCACCGGTGGCGCTAACTTTGGCTTTTTTGCTGTAGCCTTCTTTTTCCATGTAGCTATTCAGGGTACGTGTCATCGCGGCACGGAAACCGGCCAAGTGAGTACCACCGTCGCGCTGTGGAATGTTGTTGGTAAAGCAGTAGATGTTTTCCTGGAAACCATCGTTCCACTGCAACGCAACTTCAACGCCGATATCATCTTTCACGGTAGAGAAATAGAACACGTTTGGATGGATCGGCGTTTTATTCTTGTTCAGATACTCTACGAACGCTTTGATACCGCCTTCATAGTGGAAATGATCTTCACGGTTGTCGCGTTTATCACGCAGACGGATAGACACGCCGGAGTTCAAGAAAGAGAGCTCACGCAAGCGCTTAGCCAAAATGTCATACTGGAATTCAGTATGATTGGAGAACGTCTCCATACTTGGCCAGAAACGCACGGTTGTACCGGTCGTTTCGGTGTCACCAACCACTTTCAGAGGGAATTGAGGTACGCCATGCGCGTAGGTCTGCTCGTGAACTTTACCTTCACGGCGGATAACCAATTCCAGTTTCTCAGACAAGGCGTTAACCACGGAAACACCCACGCCGTGCAAACCACCGGAAACTTTGTAGGAGTTATCATCAAACTTACCACCGGCATGCAGCACGGTCATGATAACTTCAGCGGCAGAAACACCTTCTTCTTCATGCAGGCCTGTAGGAATACCACGGCCATCATCCTGCACCGACACAGAGTTGTCGCTATGGATGGTAACGATAATGTCTTTACAGTAGCCAGCGAGCGCCTCGTCAATCGCGTTGTCCACCACCTCGAATACCATATGGTGCAGACCGGTTCCGTCATCGGTATCACCGATGTACATGCCCGGGCGTTTACGCACGGCGTCCAGCCCTTTTAATACCTTGATACTTGAGGAGTCATAAGTATTTGACATCAGCCTTTCTCGCTCATTAAAAAACTGTGATTAAACCGCTATTTTACCTTGTTCCACGCGGAACATCTTGCCCTTTTCATCAACCATATCGGAGACCTGTTCTGCACTCACTGCGCTCACAAAAACCTGCGCGCCAGTTGCCTTCAAACGGTCGGCCAATAAACGTCGGCGACCGGTATCCAGCTCAGAAGCAAAATCATCGATAAGGTACAGGCAACGGCGACCGCTGTGGCGGGTAAGATATTCACCCTGTGCCAAACGCAGCGCGCACATCAGTAACTTCAGTTGTCCACGGGAAAGTAAATCCTCAACCGGCGTACCTTCTGCCCGGATGCGGAAATCAGCCTTGTGTGGACCAACCGCGGTATAGGTCAGAGCTCTGTCGCGTTCAAATTGACGCTCCAGCAACTCTCCGTAGTCGCTTTCTTTATCCCAACCACGCTGGAATGAAAACGTTAGCGCAAATTCAGGCAGAAACTGCGCGCAGGTCGCGCTAATATCTTCCGCTATCGCTGCACTGTATTGCGCGCGTAATGCACTAATACGTTCAGCCAGTGGAATCAATTCCTGATCCCAAGGACGTAGTTGAGAGTAACGCGTAACCTGTCGAAGCGCCGCGTTACGCTGCTTGAGTAACCGCTTAAGATTGCTCCAAGCAACAAAAAAACCGGGGTCGCTATGAAAACATCCCCAGTCGAGAAAAGCGCGCCGAAACTTTGGCCCGCCATTCAATAAAGTAAAACCTTCCGGCGTGATAAGCTGCATCGGCAACATCTGCGCGAGCTCTGCCACCTTATGCCCGTCACTACCGTCAATACGCACTTTACTATCGCCCGCCCGGCTTTTGCTCAGTCCGACCGAAAGCTCACGCTCTGCTCCGGTATCAATGCGACCGTGCAGCACAAATTCATTCTGATCGTGACGAATTACTCGCCCTGCCTGCAAGCTACGAAAAGCCCGCCCGTGCCCCAGCGTATAAATAGCTTCGAGCACGCTGGTTTTTCCGCTGCCGTTAGCACCGACCAGAAAGTTGAATCCCTCTGCGGGAGCGAGATCCGCAGACTCAATATTGCGAAAATCGCGGATCGTCAGACGCGTTAAAGCCATCAAAAGCTATTCCGAGCAAAGCCAACATTCATATACCCTAAATAATTAGGGCTGCAAAAAGGTGGTGGCTGAGGGTGAACGAAAGCAGCCAACACACGTGCAGCTCAAAGTATGACGGGTATGGCTACAAGCGCATTGGCATGACGACATAGGCCGCCGACTGGCTGGCCGCGTCTTCAATCTGTACGCTGGATACTGAGTCAGTCAGCAACATATGCACGTCTTCACATTTGAGGGCGTTGAGCACATCCAAAACGTAGCTCACGTTAAAACCGATTTCTAAATCGGTTCCTTCGTAGTTGACGTCTAGAATTTCTTCCGCTTCTTCCTGCTCAGGGTTATTCGCCGTAATTTTCAGCTGGTTATGGCTGACATACAGACGCACACCACGGAATTTTTCATTGGATAAAATGGCAGCACGTGCAAATGCTTGCTTGAGTTCATCACAACCTGCTTTTAACGTTTTGTCCGGATTCTTCGGCAATACGCGGCGATAATCAGGGAAACGACCATCGACCAGCTTGGAAGTAAAGATGAAACCACCTACATGAGCACGAATATTGTTGCTACCAATTTGCAGGCGCAGCGGCGTTTCACCACCATCCAGCAAACGAGACAACTCCATAACACCTTTACGCGGCACAATGACGGAATGGCTCGGCACACTCTGACCAATAGGCATTGAACATACCGCAAGGCGGTGACCATCGGTCGCCACGGTGCGCAACTCTTCACCTTCGGTTTCAAACAGCATACCGTTCAGGTAATAGCGCACATCCTGATGAGCCATGGAAAACTGAGTTGCTTCAATCAGCTTTTTCAGCGTCGCCTGTGGCAGCGTGAATTCCACTTCGCTCTGCCAGTCATCCAAATTAGGGAAATCAGCAGCAGGCAGCGTAGACAGAGAAAAACGGCTACGCCCAGAACGAACCAGCATGCGATCGCCGTCTAAAACAACGGTGATTTCCGCACCGTCTGGCAGACCACGGCAGATATCGAAAAACTTACGCGCAGGTACCGTTGTTGCCCCAGTCTCATGCTCTTGAGCAAGAGGAACTCGGGCGATCATTTCCATTTCAAGGTCGGTGCCTGTCAGCAATAGATGGCCGTCTTCAACCTGCAACAGCAGATTACCAAGAATAGGCAACGTTGGTCGGCCACCCAGCGGGCTGCTCACCTGTTGCAACGGCTTTAGCAGATGTTCACGTTCAACAATAAATTTCATATCGCTACGATGACTGTTATTTGATTAGGATGACAACGTTCTGATTAAATTAGAAAAATCTTCTTTGATGTCGTGGCTTTCTTCACGCAGCTGTTCAATCTTACGACAGGCATGCAAGACCGTTGTATGGTCACGACCACCAAAAGCATCACCGATTTCTGGCAAGCTGTGGTTAGTCAGCTCCTTTGCTAACGCCATCGCCATTTGACGCGGACGGGCAACGGAGCGGGAACGGCGTTTAGACAGTAAGTCTGCCACCTTGATTTTATAATACTCAGCCACCGTCTTCTGGATATTATCGATGGTGACGAGTTTTTCCTGCAAGGCGAGCAGATCACGTAGCGCTTCACGCACAAAATCGATGGTAATGGCGCGGCCGGTAAAATTGGCATTCGCAATCACTCGGTTCAATGCGCCCTCAAGCTCACGTACATTAGAGCGTAGACGTTTAGCGATGAAAAAGGCGACTTCGCCCGGCAGGCGAATATCATTTTCATCAGCTTTTTTCATCAGAATCGCAACGCGCGTCTCTAACTCTGGTGGCTCAATGGCTACGGTCAGCCCCCAGCCAAAACGTGATTTCAGGCGATCTTCTACGCCATTAATCTCTTTTGGATAGCGGTCTGAGGTCAGAATAATTTGCTGATTACCTTCAAGCAAAGCGTTAAAGGTATGGAAGAACTCTTCCTGCGAACGCTCTTTGTTGGCAAAGAACTGAATATCATCGATAAGCAGAGCATCAACGGAACGATAGTAACGTTTGAACTCTTCGATCGCGTTATTTTGCAGGGCTTTAACCATATCCTGAACAAAACGCTCAGAGTGCATGTAAACCACTTTAGCATTGGCTTTGCGAGCCATAATGCCATTACCGACTGCATGCAGAAGGTGAGTTTTACCTAAGCCCGTACCACCATATAAAAACAGCGGGTTATAAGCACCACCAGGATTATCAGCCACCTGACGCGCCGCCGCGCGGGCCAGTTGGTTAGACTTACCCTCAACAAAGTTATCAAACGTATGCTTAGGATTCACATTTGAGCGGTAAGACAATTCAGGCTGCGCGGGTGAGTTATCCCAACTCGGGCGCATAGGCGCAACGTTGCGAGCCGCAGTCTGAATGACCGGCGCTGAAACACTGGCCATCACCGGACTTTGAGCGGGTATCGCAGCCGTCGCAGGTTTGGTACCAACTTCAAAACGAAGAACAGGTGCGTCGCTACCACAAAAATCATTCAACAATCCGTTGATGTTGTTGAGATATTTGTCACGAACCCAATCCAATACGAAACGGTTAGGAGCATACAGCGCCAGGGTATTGTCACTCAGTTCCGCCTGTAAAGGACGGATCCACATACTAAATTCTGTGGCAGGTAACTCATCCTGCAATCGGGCAAGACACTGCTGCCAAAGCGAAAGTGACACGGCGGACTCCACTCGAACAAGATCAAAAAGAAATGAATAGGATACTTAGACTGACTTTTTTTGACGCATATGATCGTTTGAACCTCATCAAGGCTCTGTTTCGCACAAAAGATGCTGGGATCTTAATAAATGGAAAGATCATAAACAGGTTACCCACAAGTAAACCATCACATACGAATCGCTTTTTAAACGCGATGTATAAAATTTCGTTATCTCCAATGCACCAAAGATCTGGATCGCAATCGGAATGGCGGATCATAGCGTAAATCACACAGAAGATCCTCCCCTTCTGCACAGATTAGATCGATTTTATCCACAGGCAAGATTCAAACGACGAGTTTATACTTTTATGTCGTTTGTCCAGCGTTAAACCGTCCACAGATCCCATATTTTCAGATTTCGCTGGTGAATAATGCATCACGGATCGCCACATTATCTAGAAGGATCTTGGTTAGATCCTTGCGCTTTGATAGGGAGTCCGTATAATTTCCCACCCACGCGTTGCGCCTGAGTTCTGTTTGGTGGTTTTTTTTCATCACTTTTACAGGCCTCAAACCTATGTATCTCTTAGGGACTATTTAGGGATGCGACGGTGATTGAGGCTCACGTTAGTGAAATTCGGTTGAGCTATCTTGCGATGAGAATTGACTCAGGACTGTACAATTATTACAATCCCGCCTCTTTATATATGCGATTGAGGCGTCGGTCGTTCTCACGCCGAGTAGCCAAACGCGTTTACTGATCAGTAATTATTTAAGTTTAGGTAGAAATCGCTATGAAACGCACTTTCCAACCGTCCGTATTGAAACGTAACCGTTCACACGGTTTCCGTGCTCGTATGGCAACCAAGAATGGTCGTCAGGTTCTGGCCCGCCGTCGTGCGAAAGGCCGTACTCGTCTGACCGTTTCTAAGTAATAAAGCTAACCCTCTGTGGTTAAGCTAGCATTTCCTAGGGAGTTACGTTTGTTAACTCCCAATCATTTCAATTTCGTCTTCCAGCAACCGCAACGAGCCGGCACTCCTCAAATTACCATACTCGGCCGTATGAACACGCTGGGGCATCCCCGCATCGGTCTTACAGTCGCTAAAAAATATGTCAAGCGTGCGCATGAGCGTAACCGGATTAAGCGCTTAACGCGCGAAAGCTTCCGTTTAAGCCAACATTCGCTGCCTGCCATGGATTTTGTGGTAATTGCTAAAAAAGGGGTTCAGGAGCTCGATAATCGGGCGCTGACAGAGATTTTGGAAAAGTTATGGCGTCGTCATTGTCGGCAAGCTCGCGTATCCTAATAAAGCTGATACGCGGGTATCAGCTTTTCATTAGTCCGCTGCTCGGACCACATTGTCGTTTCAGACCAACCTGCTCACAGTACGGAATTGAGGCATTGAGCAGGTTTGGAATGATAAAAGGCAGTTGGTTGACACTGAAACGCGTATTAAAATGCCACCCTTTGAACCCAGGTGGTGATGATCCCGTGCCGCCGAAAACTGACGATAACAGAGAACATTAAGATGGATTCGCAACGCAATCTACTCCTCATCGCTCTGCTGTTCGTGTCTTTCATGATCTGGCAAGCATGGCAAACGGATAACAATCCGCAGCCTACCGCTCAGACCGCAGGACAGACCGCGAACACCACGACAGCCGATGCATCTAGTCAGGCTGTGCCAGAAAGTGGCCAGGGTAAACTGATTACGGTTAAGACTGATGTTCTGTCTTTAACCATTAACACCCGTGGTGGTGATATCGAACAGGCTAACCTGTTAGCGTATCCAGCTACTTTAGGTTCTGATAAGCCATTTGAGCTGTTAGAAACCACCCCAGATTTCATCTATCAGGCTCAAAGCGGTCTGACAGGTAAAAATGGTCCAGATAATCCAGCTAACGGTGACCGTCCACTGTACACCGCTGATCAAACCAATTTTGAATTGGTTAACGGTCAGGACGAGCTGCGCATTCCTTTGACATACACGGCGAAAGACGGTGTGGTCTATACCAAGACCTTCGTTCTCAAACGCGGTGACTATGCTATCGGCGTGGACTATAAAGTTAAGAACAGCAGCGCACAGCCGCTGGATCTGACTCTGTTCGGTCAGTTGAAGCAATCTATTGATTTGCCTAAACACCGTGACACAGGCAGCAGCAACTTTGCACTGCACACCTTCCGTGGTGCGGCGTACTCTTCAAGCGATGATAAGTATCAGAAGTATGCGTTTGATAAAGACCCGCTGAATATCACGACGAAAGGTGGCTGGGTTGCGATGCTGCAACAGTACTTTGCTACTGCGTGGATCCCGCAAACCAACAGCACTAACCAGTTCTATACCGCTAATCTGGGTAATGGACTGTCAGCGATTGGCTTTAAAGGAGAGCCGGTTGTTGTTGCACCAGGCACTGAGAAAAACCTGAACGCAACGCTGTGGGTCGGTCCTGAAATCCAGAGTGATATGGCTGCCGTGGCGCCGCATTTGGATCTGACCGTAGACTACGGCTGGTTATGGTTCATCTCTCAGCCACTGTTTAAGCTGCTAAAATTCATTCACAGCTTTATCGGTAACTGGGGCTTCTCGATTATCGTTATTACCTTCATCGTTCGTGGCATCATGTACCCGCTGACTAAAGCGCAGTACACCTCCATGGCGAAAATGCGTATGTTGCAGCCAAAACTGGCGGCAATGCGTGAACGCATTGGTGATGACAAACAGCGCATGAGCCAAGAAATGATGGCGCTGTACAAGTCAGAGAAAGTTAACCCACTGGGTGGGTGTCTACCGCTCGTCATCCAGATGCCAATCTTCTTGGCACTGTATTACATGCTGATGGGCTCAGTAGAACTGCGTCAGGCTCCATTTGCGCTGTGGATCCATGACTTGGCTGCACAAGACCCGTACTACATCTTGCCAATTCTGATGGGTATCACGATGTTCTTCATTCAGAAGATGTCGCCAACCACAGTCACTGACCCGATGCAGCAGAAGATTATGACGTTTATGCCTGTCATCTTCACGGTGTTCTTCCTGTGGTTCCCATCAGGTCTGGTGCTGTACTATATCGTCAGCAACCTGGTGACCATCCTCCAGCAACAGCTGATCTACCGTGGTCTTGAGAAACGTGGCCTACACAGCCGCGACAAGAAAAAATCATAATCCACGCGATGATTTGAGTTGAGTAAGGCGGTCAATTGACCGCCTTTTTTTATGGTACGCATTTAATTTTGTAACAAGAGAGTATGACTATGAGCCAATCCGACACCATCGTTGCTCAGGCAACCCCCCCTGGACGCGGCGGCGTAGGCATTCTGCGTGTATCTGGACGTCAGGCGAAAGAAGTCGCTATGGCATTGCTCGGCAAGTTACCTAAGCCACGCTACGCAGATTACCTGCCGTTTAAAGACGCTGACGGCAGCGTATTGGATCAAGGAATTGCCTTGTATTTCCCTGGCCCAAACTCATTTACCGGTGAAGACGTGCTGGAGTTGCAAGGGCATGGCGGGCCTGTCATTCTCGATCTGCTACTGAAACGCATTCTTCTGATGCCAAATGTACGAATCGCTCGCCCCGGAGAGTTCTCTGAGCGCGCATTCCTCAACGACAAACTGGATTTAGCACAAGCCGAAGCGATTGCCGATCTGATCGATGCCAGCTCTGAGCAAGCAGCCCGCTCTGCGGTAAATTCGCTGCAAGGCGCCTTCTCTAATCGTGTTAATCAGCTGGTTGAAGCATTAACGCATCTGCGTATCTTCGTTGAAGCCGCTATCGACTTTCCTGATGAAGAAATCGATTTTCTCTCCGATGGAAAAATTGAAGCTCAGCTTAACGATGTTATGGGGGAGCTTCAGGCGGTACGCGCCGAAGCACGCCAAGGCAGTTTATTACGCGAAGGGATGAAGGTGGTGATTGCTGGTCGTCCTAACGCCGGTAAATCCAGTCTGTTGAACGCACTCGCAGGCCGCGAAGCGGCTATCGTGACCGATATTGCCGGAACGACCCGCGACGTCTTACGTGAACATATCCATATCGACGGCATGCCATTGCATATTATTGATACCGCAGGACTACGCGAAGCAAGCGACGAAGTTGAACGTATTGGTATCGAACGTGCTTGGAACGAGATCGAACAGGCTGATCGCGTATTGTTTATGGTGGATGGTACCACCACCGATGCGATTGAACCTGCGACTATCTGGCCAGAATTTATGGCTCGACTTCCTAAAACGCTGCCGATTACCGTCGTGCGCAACAAAGCAGATGTGACGGGAGAAACGCTGGGACTCAACGAAGTGAATGGTTACTCACTAATCAGATTATCCGCTCGTACCGGCGAAGGTATCGATGTATTACGCGATCATCTAAAACAAAGCATGGGATTCACCAGCAATATGGAGGGAGGGTTCTTGGCCCGCCGTCGTCACTTACAGGCACTGGAAACCGCTGCTCAGCACCTTGAACAAGGCAAGGAGCAGCTATTGAGCGCCTATGCAGGTGAATTACTGGCTGAAGAGCTACGGCTCGCCCAGCAGGCTCTGAGTGAGATTACCGGTGAATTCACGTCTGATGATTTGCTAGGAAGGATTTTCTCTAGCTTCTGTATTGGTAAGTGATCACTTCTGCTTAAAAACCCGCCATCGGCGGGTTTTACTATTTAGCGAATCGTTTGCTGAAAACCCTGCGCGTTATTTGTGTTAAAACAAACAGAACCACTCCGCAAAGAACCAACTTCATCGTTACTTCTAACGTCACGCCATTTTCAGCTAACTCGCTCGCCATCAAAGTAAAAATAAACGTTCCTGGCAGAATGGTCAGACACGAAATCATACAGTAACGCCAAAAAGGAATTCCCGTTAAACCGTAAGCATAGTTTTGAATATTGTATGGAAATAGCGGAATTAAGCGGGTAAAAATCAAGAAATCGACACCATAACGCTGAATACCTTGCTCTATCTGCTCAAATTTTTCATTTCCACTAAAACGCTGTAACAACCATGAGCGGCCAAGATATCTAGCCAGCAAAAAAGAGAGCGAAGAGGATAACGTTGCCGCAAACAATGAGATGATCGTTCCATAAAACGTACCAAAAACAATGCCCCCAGCGATCACTAACACACTACCGGGGAACAAAAACAGTGAGGCAATAACAAACAACAATACATAAGCGATAATTCCTATCCACCCATGTACACTTATCCATCGCTGTAATATCTCAAGATGTGAGAACCACTCACCTAGAGGGCTGTTGTGTAGAAGAATGGCGAGTACTAATAAAATTAGCCAAGCGACTCCCCGCTTAATCCTTCTTTTGCATCATAACTCCTCATTCCCATTTCATTTTCCGCTGACCAATATGCCATTGGGCTTACGTAGCGCTAACGATGAATTTGTTAGTTTAATCAGTGCGCTGCCGCACAGTTCACATAAAATCGAGTGACTAAATACTCTGCTTAGATAAATAATCCAGAGACCAGAAACGCTTACGCTATAGTTATTAGGTAGCATTCTTACACCAATTCATCCGTAAATCAGGGAGCGACTATGGAGAATCATTTTGCTTGGTGGTATCTATCCAACCGCCCCTTAGACGTTTATCGTCTTACCGAAGATCTGATTGCCACATCACTACACTATTCACCCAAACGTCGTGAACGATTTCTGCATGGCCGCGCGCTACTTGCAGAACTCATGTTTCAACTATACGGTTACGAAAAGCTACCGCGCTTAGCCATTGCCCCGAGCGGTAGACCCTGTTTTGTTGATCCTACGCTGCCAGATTTTAGCCTCGGGTATGCCGGTGGCGTCGTTGCAGTCATGCTAGGCTCCAATGGAAAAGTCGGCATGGACGTTGAAGTTATTCGCGCACGTCAGGGCGGATTTATTCACCTTCAACAGCAACATCTTACCAGCAGCGAAAAGATTTGGATCGATGGACAGGCCGATCGTTTAGAGGCCACAACGCAGCTTTGGGCCATTCGCGAATCAGTGCTTAAGATATCGGGGCTAGGAACCAGCGGCTTACAAACTCTACGTCTTCAGCCTAGCGCGGGAAAATTACGTTCAACAGCAACACCCCAGGTCGAGACCATTAGTGCGATACAGGGTGAAATTGCTTGGGCATGCAGTAAATCACCTACGCTTGGACAGCTTAGTTACTGGTTAATGGATAAAAATAATCAGCTAATAAATATCACAGCAGAGAAAAATACAGAGCTAAAAGAATCCACCACCTACTTACGCTTTACCAGTCATTCACCAATACAAACCCTGTGAATGATAAGTCTGATATCAACTTATCTACTCTATGATTGATTATTGATCTAAGATGACTTCAGTGAAGTTCGATTATATTACATCAAGAAATGGAGAACTTATGTCAGATAAGCCACTGAAAATTGTTACTTTATTGGGTAGCCTACGTAAAGGTTCCTATAATGCGATTGTCGCAAACGCGCTCCCCGGCCTTGCACCTAAAGACGTAACTATCGAAGCGCTGCCTTCCATTCGCGATATTCCTCTCTACGATGCTGATCTTCAGCAAGATGAAGGTTTCCCTGCTCAAATTGAAGCTATCGCCGAAGAAATCCGTCAGGCAGACGGCGTGATTATCGTGACGCCAGAATATAACTACTCCGTTCCTGGCGGACTTAAAAACGCGATCGATTGGATTTCTCGCTTACCCAATCAGCCACTAGCAGGTAAACCTGTCGCCATCCAGACCAGCTCTATGGGCCCCATTGGCGGTGCGCGGTGTCAGTATCACCTACGTCAGATTTTGGTGTTCTTGGACTGCCAAGTCATGAATAAACCAGAGTTTATGGGGGGAGTGATTCAGAATAAAGTGGATGAACAGAAGGGTACACTAACAGATACTTCAACCATCGAATTCTTAGGCAAACAGCTCTCAGCATTTGCAGATTATGTGCGTCGCGTGGGCTGATGCATTAAACCTCCCCTTATAGGGGAGGTTAAGGCTAGCGAGTCATTAATGCGCGTCAACAAAAACAATTTTCAGCACAAACAACAGCGCAACAATCACCACGCATGGGCTGATTTCACGCCAGCGGCCTGTGCCTAATTTCATAATGCAGTAAGAAATAAAGCCAAGCGCGATACCTTCGGTGATCGAGAAGCTAAACGGCATCATCACCGCAGTGATAAATGCAGGTACCGCTTCGGTCAGGTCATCCCACTTCACGCGAGCCAAGCTCGACGTCATCAATACGCCAACATAAATCAGCGCACCAGCAGCGGCATACGCAGGAACCATACCAGCCAGTGGCGAAAGGAATATCACCAGCAGGAATAGAATCCCCACAACTACGGCCGTTAAGCCAGTACGACCACCGACAGAAACACCAGAGGTGCTTTCGATATAGGCGGTAACGGATGAGGTTCCGAAGAAAGAGCCGACGACGGAGCTGATACTATCCACGTATAACGCTTGTTTCATGCGCGGAAACTTGCCGTTTTTATCCGTCAAACCAGCTTTATCGGTCACGCCAATCAATGTGCCCGATGAGTCAAACAGGTTTACCAGCATGAAGGAGAAAATCACCCCAGCTAGACCAACATTCAGCGCTCCCGCCAAATCGACCTGACCCACCACGCTAGTTACGTTCGGCGGCATCGAGAACAGCCCCGTATAATGCACATCGCCCAAAGCCCAGCCGATAAGCGTAGTGACGACAATGGATACTAATACTGCGGCGTGAAAGTTGCGGGATGACAGGATGGCGATAATAAAGAAGCCCAATGCACCAAGTAAAACACTGTGAGACGTTAAATTTCCAACGGCAACCAAAGTGTCAGTATTCGATACGATGATGCCAGCATTTTTCAGCCCCATCATGGCGATAAACAGGCCGATACCGCTGGTGATCCCTACACGCAGGCTCATTGGAATATTAGCAATCATCCAATAACGAATACGGAAAATCGTTAGCAACAATAAGCCCACGGCGCCCCAGAAAATAGCGCCCATACCCACTTGCCACGTCAATCCCATGGCACCGACGACGACAAAAGCAAAGAAGGCATTCAGCCCCATAGCAGGAGCCAAGGCCACCGGCAAATTAGCCAGTAACCCCATAAAAATACTACCGAAAGCGGCAATCAGACAGGTCGTAACAAACACGGCCTGAGTATCCATACCTGCAGCACCGAGAATCTGCGGGTTAACGAAAACGATATATACCATCGTCAAAAACGTCGTGATACCGGCGATCATTTCAGTTTTTGCAGTGGTACCATGCTCCTGCAACTTGAAGACACGCTCAAAAAGCCCCTGCCCTTGGGCAGAGTTTGAAGTTGAATTATTCATTCTATTAAATCCGGATGGATATTGGCTTTGGGAGAGTATCCTATACCAAAAGTGCCAAATAATGATCCCCATCACACATATTTCGAGATGTTTTTTTACTCACCAATTTAGTGAGCCATATCACGTAGACCTATTTACGGCGTCATATAATCAGTCACAATCAATAAAAACACTTTAATATCAAAATGATAAAACCATTTTCAATAAAGGTAAATTCGCATGGAAAGCATTAATAATAAACATACGCAATCGCTTTCGCGCGAAGAAATGATCCGCCTTCTGGCGGTTTCACGCGGTGATGAGGCTGCCGACTGCATTATTGACAATGTTCGCATCCTCGACCTGATAAATGGAGGGGAAATATCCGGCCCAATCGTCATTTGTAATAACAGCATTGCTGGTGTTGGCCCAGCCTACGCAAGTGCCGTTGCCCATAAGCGAATTGATGCAAACAATGCGGTTGCAGTTCCCGGTTTTATTGATTCCCACCTGCACATCGAATCCAGCATGATGACGCCGGTGACGTTTGAGAGCGCCACTCTACCTCTTGGAGTAACCAGCATCGTCTGCGATCCCCATGAAATTGTGAATGTCATGGGTGAACAAGGATTGGAATGGTTTTTACGCTGTGCGGAACAGGCGCAACAAAACCAGTTTGTTCAGATCAGTTCATGCGTACCGGCGCTGTCGGGTAGCGACATCAATGGTGCTGAGTTCCCATTAAGTGAGATGCTTAAATATCGCGATCATTCTCATGTGCTAGGTTTGGCAGAAATGATGAATTTTCCCGGCGTGATTGCCGGTGATGCCGACATTATGGATAAGCTCGACGCTTTCCGCCATTTGACGTTAGATGGGCATAGCCCAATGCTAAGCGGCAAAAATCTCAATGGCTATCTCGCTGCGGGTATCGAAAACTGCCATGAAACCTTGGCGTTACAAGAAGGTCGCGAAAAACTGTCACTCGGTATGGCGTTAATGATCCGTGAAGGTTCAGCGGCACGAAATCTGGATTCGCTAGCACCGTTAATTTCTGAATTCAGTAGCCCACAATGCATGCTGTGTACCGATGACCGTAACCCTTGGGAAATCGCCCATGAAGGACATATCAATGCACTGATTCATCGTCTGATTAATCAGCATAATATTCCTGCTCACGTGGCTTACCGCGTCGCAAGCTGGTCAGCGGCTCGTCATTTTGGTTTAAAACGTCTAGGCCTGATAGCACCAGGGAAAAGAGCCGATATCGTATTACTTTCCAATGTACAACAGGTTGCAATCCAGCAGGTCATTGTGGGTGGCAAGGTCGTGGACGCACAGCGATTGAAAGAAACCTGTGAACAGAAACACCAGCAAACCCAACCGCCAGTGCAAAATACGATTCGCCGAAACCCTGTTAACGCAGCGGAACTTGCACTACCGCTGGAGGTCGGCGCTAGCTACCGCGCGATTCAGATTATCCCGAACGAACTCATCACCTGCACACTGCCGGTTATCTGGCTCGGAGAAAAATTTGATCACGACGACGTATGTCATATCGCCGTAATGGAACGTTACGGTCATCAAAAAGCACCAGCGCTGGGACTGCTGCAAAACTTCGGATTACAACGCGGAGCTATGGCGGCAACGGTAAGCCACGACAGTCATAATATCGTGGTGATCGGTCATCATCCGCGTGATATGGCAGTGGCCGTAAATCAGCTAATCGCAAACGGCGGCGGACTCTGCGTAGCCGACGAGGGGGAAGTAAAAAGCCATCTGGCTTTGCCTATCGCAGGATTAATGAGCGATAAATCAGCCGCAGACATCGCCGATGATATTACCCATTTGAAAGCCGCCTGCCGCGCCTGCGGCGTCACGCTCAACGAACCCTTTATTCAGATGGCATTTTTATCGTTGCCTGTCATTCCATCACTGAAGCTAACAAGCTTAGGGTTATTTGACGTAGACCGCTTTGCATTTACAGAAACTCGCTTTTCTTCCCCAAGCGATTAAACTGGGCGCTGGTTTATCTCTGACGACGGCAACACAAGCTTGCCGTCTGCCATGAAAACAAGGAAGCCCAATGACACCCATCAGCTGTATTTTCTTCGACTGCGACGGCACGCTGGTAGATAGCGAATACCTGTGCAGCAAAGCCTACGTTCATATGTTCGCTCATTACGGTGTACATCTGTCATTGGATCGCGTTTTTAAAGAGTTTAAAGGCGTTAAGCTGTATGAGATCATCGAGCGAATCAAGCAGGAACATGAGTTCGAATCAGATCGTGACGAGATGGAACAGATTTACCGCGATGAAGTTGCGCGCCTGTTTAAAACCGAGCTAAAACCGATTCCCCATGCAGAATCGCTATTGGCGCAAATTACAGTACCCATGTGCACCACCTCCAACGGCCCCGTCAGCAAAATGCAGAACTCATTGGGCTCAACCGGCATGTTGGACTATTTTGGTGACCGATTGTATAGCGGCTACGATATTCAGAGTTGGAAACCAGACCCAGACCTTATGTTCCACGCGGCCAACGAAATGGGCGTAGATATTAAAGCGTGTATTCTGGTTGATGATTCCCCATCAGGCGTCCAATCAGGTATCGCAGCGGGTATTCCCGTGTTTTATTATTGTGGTGATGCTCATAACCCAGTCATTGAGCACCCGCTCGTTACCTCTTTTGACGATCTTCGCCAATTACCTGAGTTATGGCGCGCAAGAGGCTGGTCACTGACCAAGTAGCTAATGATGCATTAACGGCCTTAACTTGCAGGCAGCGCGGGTTTTAACTGCCACCAGCGGCGTTTTACCACCACGTTTTGTGACGTAAAACGCCGGCTCAAGTGATTAGCGGCGAGATCCAAAGCCAGACACATCACAAAGTAAACGCCAGCCACAAACATAAAGACTTCCATTGGGTATACCATGCTGCGGTTGTTTACCTGTGTCGCCAAAAATGTCAGCTCACCCACGCCAACGATATAGGCCAGAGAAGTATCTTTAATTAGTGAAATCCATTGATTAATAAACGACGGCACCATCATTCTCAGCGCCTGAGGTAACACGACATTACCTAAAACCTGCCAGCGATTGAGCCCCAGAGAAAGGCCAGCTTGCCACTGCCCGCGCCCCACAGCATGGATACCCGCCGCTACCGCATGAGCTAAATACGAAGAAGCAATCAGCGCCAGCGCACAGACAACGGTAGTGATTTCCGGAATATCGACACCAAATACGATTGGCAGCAAAAAATAAGTCCAAAATATCAACATGATGACTGGGATTGCGCGGAAAAAGCCCAGCACAGTAGCCAATACCGCACCTAGCCAACCACGCGACATCGCTAAGGACACCCCAAGCAAAGTGCCTAATATCGCAGAAGCTAGACCAGCAATAAGGCTCATCAACAGCGTTAATGCCGCGCCCCCTAAAGGGCCATCGGGAAATTGTCCCCACAGCAAATAGCTGAGGTTGTCATGAATAATGGTGAAATCCATTTTAATAACGCTCCTGCATCCGACGACGCTGCTGATGCCACATTCCCCAACCTTCCATCAGAGCAATAATCAGTACGTATAACAACGTTGCGACACCAAAGGCCTGAAACGTTTTTAGCGTTTCGGTTTCAACCTGCCTCGAAGCATATGAAAGCTCAGCCACACCAATAGCCATCGTAAGGGATGAGTTTTTGATAATATTCATGTACTGCCCTAGTAAGGGCGGTAGTGCAATTTTCACCGCCTGTGGCAGCACCACATATCGCATACTTTGCCAAAGGCTAAGCCCTAAAGCCTGAGACGCCTGTTTTTGTCCACTTGCCACACCGCGAATCCCTGCGCGGATCTCTTCAGAAATAAACGCTGCGGAATACAGCGTTAGGCCAACTAAACCGGCCAAAAACTCAAACGATGGCCACGCGAGCGTCCATCCATCAAACATCCACTCATGAGGCGTATTTAGCCACTGCATCACAACGGCAGGTAGGAGTTGACCTGCACCGAAGTACCAGAAAAAAAGCTGAACAAGCAGAGGAGTATTACGAAAAACAGAGCTGTAGGCGATGACAGGCAAACTAAGCCAGCGTGATGAGCTATCGCGCAGGGCCGCTAAAATCAGTCCTAAAATTGTAGATAGCACAATGGTACAGGCTGAAATAACCAACGTGATGAGAAAACCTGACCATAGCCAGTGTAGATATTGCGGCGCGAGAATAAAATCGTAAAAAGATTGCCCGTTCATAATACTCACCAACCAAAAATAGAAATGCGACCACGCCTAGACACAGCAGCGCAGCCGCACTTATTCTTTAATTATGATTTACTGGTTTCTACCGGGCCGATTTTAAAATCGCCACGCGGCTGAGCAGATTTAGTTTCTGGTCCAAACCAGCGATCGTAAATCTTCTCGGCTTGCCCATCTTTTTCCAAATCTTCCAGTGCAGTATTCACTTTATCCGTCAGACGATCTTCGCCCTTCGGCAAGCCAATACCTTGATATTCTTTGGTTATGCTAAATGGTGATATTTCAAAATCAGCTTTAGCCGCATCGGGAACATTTGCCAGCAGCCCAACTAATTTAGCGTCATCCTGAGTAATTGCCTGTACGTTACCGTTACGCAGGGCTGCGAAAGCCAGCGGGGTATCGTCGTATGAAATCACTTTTGCCGTAGGATATTTATCGCGCAGTGTAATTTCCTGCACGGTGCCTTTATCTGCGCCAATGCGCAGCTTAGCGATATCATCAGGCTGTTTCAGTACACCTTTGCGAGCAATAAATTTTTGCCCAGTACGGAAATAAGGCACGCTGAAATTCACTTCTTTGGCACGTTCTGGCGTGATAGTGAAGTTTGCAGCAATCAAATCGACTTTCTTGGACGCTAACAATGGAATTCGGTTGGCGGGATTCGTGGCGCGTAGTTCAACTTTCACCCCTAACGCTTTCCCAATAGCATCAGCAACATCGACGTCATAGCCCACCAGCTTCTTCGTTTGCGGGTCAACATAGCCAAACGGTGGATTGCTATCAAACACCGCGACACGAACCACACCTGCTTTTTGAATATCATCGAGTTTATCAGCATGAGCAAAACCAGAAACAGCGGAGAGGCTGGCCAGCAGGGAAAGTACGAGAACGCGTTGTTTCATGAAGAAGCTCCTAAAATATTTTGCCCAGAAGTATGTTTTTGCTGCTTTATTTTTTAGCGACAGGGTTAAATTACGCCCAATCAACATAGAACTGGAAATAATATTAGAGGATATGGATAGATGATTTTGTTGTAAGAGAATGAACTGTGTTGAGAAAGAACGGAGGAGCCAGGATGGAGATTGCCGTTCGTTCCGTTAAGACCAGAATGATGAAATGAGGGCACCCGCGCAGCGGGCTGTAGAGGTGGTGCCAAGCCGAGGCGTCGGAGGGCGGCAATTGAGCCCTCCGACACGGACGCGGTCATTACATAGAAAAACAATGCTTAAAAGTGGACGTAACCTGCCACGACAATTCGGCATAGACAGGCAAACGAAACCACACACAGGGGTTATATGTACGATTGGTACACTATCCCTTACATCAACTCGGCTTATTTCCATCCTTCGCCAACAGCTGATCCAATTCATCACCACCTAGGTGACGGAAATCCTGCCCTTTAACGAAGTAAAAAATGAACTCACAGATATTCTGGCAACGGTCACCAATACGCTCAATCGAACGGGCGCAGAACAGTGCGGTCAGCACGCTTGGGATGGTGCGCGTATCTTCCATCATGTACGTCATCAACTGGCGCACAATGCCTTCATATTCCTGATCGACTTTTTTATCTTCACGATAGATACGAACGGCTTCGTCCAAATCCATGCGCGCAAAGGCATCCAGCACATCATGAAGCATTTGTACGGTGTGCCGCCCTAATGACTCAAGGCTTACCAGCAGCGGTTGATGCTGGTGGGAAAATTTCTCCAACGCGGTACGACAGATTTTATCCGCAACGTCACCGATTCGTTCCAGCTCAGAGATAGTTTTGATGATAGCCATCACCAAGCGCAAATCACTGGCTGTGGGCTGGCGCTTCGCGATGATCTTCACACAGGCTTCGTCGATCGCCACTTCCATCATGTTAACTTTTTTATCACCTTCAATAACGCGCTTAGCTAGCTCACCATCTTGGTTATGCATCGCAGTAATCGCGTCTGAAAGCTGCTGTTCAACCATCCCTCCCATCGTCATAACCTGAGTACGGATGTGCTCGAGCTCGGCGTTAAACTGACCGGAGATATGTTTATTTAAGTTTAAATTATCCATGATAAGTCCCGTAATCAGCCGTAGCGGCCAGTAATATAATCTTCGGTCTGCTTTTGCGCCGGAGCGGTAAATAGGGTGTCAGTATCACTAAATTCCACCAGCTCGCCCAGATACATAAAAGCGGTATGATCCGAGCAGCGTGCTGCCTGCTGCATGTTGTGTGTCACGATCACCACGGTGTAGTCTTCTTTCAACTCAGTGATCAGTTCTTCAATTTTGCTGGTGGAGATTGGATCCAACGCCGAGCAGGGTTCATCGAGCAGCAAAACTTCTGGCCGAATGGCAATACCACGCGCGATACAGAGACGCTGTTGCTGCCCACCGGACAGGCTATAGCCGCTCTGGTGCAGTTTATCTTTTGACTCATTCCACAATGCCGCTTTTGTCAGCGCCCACTGCACTCGCTCATCCATTTCAGCGCGAGACAGCTTTTCAAACAAACGCACGCCAAAGGCAATGTTGTCGTAGATAGACATCGGGAACGGCGTAGGCTTCTGAAACACCATACCGACTTTGGCACGTAGCAGCGCAATATCCGAGTTATCGGTCAAAATATTTTGCCCATCCAGCAAGATTTCGCCTTCTGCGCGTTGCTCTGGATACAGCTGGAACATTTTGTTAAAGGTACGCAGCAGGGTAGATTTGCCACAGCCTGATGGACCGATAAACGCGGTTACCTTGTTCTTTTCGATATCCAGCGAGATATTTTTCAGCGCGTGGAACTTACCGTAGTAGAAGTTAAGATCGCGAACCTGAATTTTGCTGTTGGTCGTGTCTGTAACAATACTCATCTCTTATCTCTCTTTTTCACGGCGCCGCATTTCCCTTTGGAGCAGCCACGCCTGCAATTATTAGTGCTGTTGCTTAGCGCTTCTTCTGAGCAAAAACGACGCGCGCCAAAATATTCAGTAAAAGAACACAGAGGGTTATCAGTAATACCCCAGCCCAAGCCAGCTGTTGCCATTCGGCAAACGGGCTCATGGCAAACTTAAATATGGTGACCGGGAGGTTCGCAATCGGCTGTGACATATCGGTGCTCCAAAACTGGTTGGAGAGCGATGTAAACAGCAGCGGCGCAGTCTCACCGGCAATACGCGCAATCGCCAGTAGAACTCCCGTGATAATGCCGGAAACCGATGCTTTCAGCGTAATCGCTGAGATCATCTTCCACTTAGGTGTTCCTAGCGCATAAGCCGCTTCACGCAGGCTATCCGGCACCAGTTTAAGCATGTTCTCGGTGGTACGGATCACAATGGGGATCTGCAATAGAGCCAACGCAATCACGCCGGCCCAGCCGGAGAAGTGCTGCATTTTGGCCACCACAATGGTGTAAACGAACAACCCAACCACGATGGAAGGTGCAGACAGCAAGATGTCGTTAATAAAGCGAATAAAGTTAGCCAGCCAGCCTTTGCGTCCATACTCAGCCAGATAGATACCCGCCATAATCCCCAGCGGAGTACCAATCACCGTTGCCCATAGGATCAGCAAACCGGATCCCGCGATAGCATTAGCCAAACCACCGCCTTCGCTATTGGGTGGCGGCGTCATTTCGGTGAAGAGCGCAATGGACATGCCATCTACGCCTTTGGTTATGGTTGAGAAGAGGATCCACACCAGCCAGAATAAGCCAAATGCCATGGTTGCCATCGATAAAAACAGCGCGATGCGGTTTTTCTGGCGACGCCATGCCTGCATTTTGCGGCGTGAATTAGCCAGAGACTGTGCGTCATGCATATCAATCGTCGCCATATTAACGTCCCTCATTCTTATCAAGACGTAAAATCATCAGTTTAGACAGTGCCAGCACGATGAACGTAATGACAAACAGAATCAGCCCCAGCTCCATAAGCGCAGCGGTATGCAAGCCAGATTCAGCCTCGGCAAATTCATTTGCCAGCGCCGAAGTAATACTGTTACCAGGCATGAACAATGAAGCACTGTCTAACTGGTAGGTATTACCAATCACAAAAGTAACCGCCATGGTTTCACCCAGCGCACGACCGAGCCCTAGCATGATGCCGCCAATCACTCCATTTTTGGTGAACGGAAGCACTATGCGACTCATCACTTCCCATGTCGTACAGCCAATACCATAAGCAGACTCTTTCATCATCACCGGTGTCTGCTCAAACACATCGCGCATAACTGCAGCGATATAAGGAATGATCATAATGGCGAGGATCACACCCGCAGCCAGAATACCGATACCAAACGCAGGACCAGCAAACAGCTCACCGACAATGGGAATACCCGATAAAACGTCGCCTACTGGCGTTTGAAAATATTCGGCAAACAGAGGAGCAAATACGAACAGCCCCCACATGCCATATACAATACTTGGAATGGCTGCCAACAGCTCAATCGCCACGCCTAAAGGACGGCGCAACCAATTAGGAGCCAATTCCGTCAGAAACAGGGCGATACCAAAACTCACAGGAACCGCAATCACTAGAGCAATAATCGAGGTGACGATAGTGCCGTAAATCGGAACCAGCGCACCAAATTGTTCGGCCGGAGCGTCCCACTCTTTGGACCACAGGAAGGAAAAACCAAACTTCTGAATACTCGGCAGCGACGCGATAAACAACGAAACAATGATGCCGCCCAGCAGCAATAGGGTAATCAGTGCAGCTAGTTTAACTAGCGCACCAAAGATAACGTCACCGTTCTTGCTCGGTGGTTTTATTTTTGATTCTTTCTTGGGCAACGAAGGCTTAGATAACGGATGATCAGCCATGCGATTCTCTTCTTAAACTAGAGTTCCGCTTCCAGAACATCAGCTCTGGAAGCGGATGAAACATTAGTACAATGCTTTACCAGAACTGTCTTTTACATTGGTTTTCCAAGCAGCACGGATCTGCTCAACAACGGAGCTCGGCAGCGGAGCGTAGTCGAGAGCGCTGGCTTCTTTGCCACCGTTTTTGTATGCCCAATCAAAGAACTTCAGTACTGCTTCGCCCTGCTCTGGCTTCTGTTGCTCTTTATGCACCAGAATGAACGTCGTTGAGCTGATCGGCCATGCATTAGCACCTTTCTGGTTGGTTAGGTCTTGAGCAAAGGATTTACTCCAGTCAGCACCTTTAGCCGCATTGCTAAAGCTCTCTTCCGTTGGCAGTACTGCGTCGCCATCAGCCGAGATCAACTTGGTGTAAGCCAGTTTGCTTTGCTTAACGTAGGCATATTCCACATAACCAATAGAACCAGGCAGACGCTGAATAAACGCGGCCACGCCGTCGTTACCCTTACCGCCTAAACCGGTTGGCCAGTTAACCGTAGAACCCGCGCCAACTTTAGATTTCCAATCTGGATTTACTTTTGCCAGATAGTTGGTGAATACGTAAGAAGTACCGGAACCATCGGCACGGCGAACGACGGCAATATTGGTATCAGGCAGTTTCAGCCCCGGATTTAATTTCGTGATAGCTGGGTCATTCCACTTTTTGATGTTACCCAGATAGATATCGCCCAGCGTCTTACCGTCCAGAGTCAGTTCACCTGATTTCAAACCAGGAATATTCACTGCCAGAACCACACCACCGATCACGGTAGGGAATTGGAATAGCCCATCAGCGGCTAATTTGTCATCGGTCAGAGGCGCATCGGAAGCACCAAAATCAACGGTTTTAGCAATGATTTGCTTAACGCCGCCGGAAGAACCAATACCTTGATAGTTAACTTTATTACCAGTTTCTTTCTGGTAGGTATCAGCCCACTTGGCATAAACAGGTGCAGGGAAGGTGGCACCGGCACCGGTCAAGCTGGTAGCGGCAAATGCAGACATCGTAGTCAGAGAGCAGGTTGCAGCAACAATGGCAGCAACAGTCTTATTGGTAACCATCTTTTTAGTTACAACCAAGGAACGCATCGGCTTCATATTCCCTCCACAGGGAGTGTTATTCATCAGCTACTGTGTGAACAATCAAGTTTAAGTATGGTGCAGGAGGGAAAATAAGGCAGTTTGATGACACTAAAATGTATGGAATATGACAGTTTTGTGACAGGTGAAATATTTGTATCTGAACACGAAAGAAAAAGCCCCGCGTACGGGGCTTGTGGAATGGTTACTCTACGGTCACAGACTTCGCCAAATTTCGAGGCTGATCGACGTCAGTCCCTTTAATCAGCGCAACATGGTAGGAAAGCAACTGTAGCGGCACGGTATAGAAGATTGGCGCTATCACCTCTTCCACATGCGGTAATGAAATGATTCGCATACCTTCGCTATCGGTGAAACCGGCATCTTTATCAGCAAAGACATACAGCAAGCCACCGCGTGCGCGAACCTCTTCAATGTTGGATTTTAATTTTTCCAACAGTTCATTGTTCGGTGCAATCACTACCACTGGCATATCAGCATCAATTAACGCTAACGGCCCATGTTTCAACTCACCTGCAGCATAAGCTTCCGCGTGAATGTAAGAGATCTCTTTTAGCTTCAGAGCCCCTTCCATAGCGATGGGATACTGATCGCCACGCCCCAAGAACAGTGCATGTTGCTTGTCCATAAAATCTTCGGCGAGATCTTCAATACCTTGATCCATCGACAGCATCTGCTCAATACGTGCAGGCAGTGCTTGCAGCGCATGAACGATATCCTGTTCAACCTTTTCAGGCATCGTGTGCAAACGGCCAATACGCGCCACCAGCATCAACAGTACGGTTAGCTGAGTGGTAAAAGCTTTGGTAGAGGCAACGCCAATTTCAGTACCCGCTTTGGTCATGAGCGCTAAATCTGACTCACGAACCAGAGATGAGCTCGCCACGTTGCAGATAGCCAAAGATCCTAAATAACCAATTTCTTTCGATAAGCGCAACGCCGCCAGTGTATCTGCGGTTTCACCAGACTGGGACAGCGTAATAATGAGGCTATTTTTACGTACCGCAGATTTGCGATAGCGGAATTCAGAAGCGATCTCAACATCACAAGGCACACCGGCCAAAGATTCAAACCAGTAACGCGCGACCATTCCTGAATGGTATGAAGTACCACATGCGATAATCTGGATGTGCTCTACTTGCGCCAACAGCGTGTCTGCTTTTTCGCCTAGCTCACTCAGATCGACTTTGCCATGGCTGAAACGACCTTCCAGCGTATTTTTAATTGCTAGTGGCTGTTCATAAATCTCTTTTTGCATGTAGTGGCGATATGCGCCTTTATCACCAGCGTCGTACTGTACGTTGGATTCAATTTCGGCACGCTCGACAGCATTACCGTCTTTATCGAAAACTTTCACCGTACGGCGAGTCACTTCAGCAATATCACCCTCTTCGAGGAAGATAAAGCGGCGAGTCACTGGCAGCAACGCCAACTGATCGGAAGCAATAAAGTTTTCGCCCATACCGCAGCCGATGACCAGTGGGCTACCGGAACGTGCAGTTACGAGAACATCGGGATGACGACCATCCATTACCACAGTGCCATATGCACCGCGCAGTTGAGGGATAACGCGCTGAACCACTTCTAACAACGAACCACCTGACTGCTGTTGTTCCCAGTGCGTCAGATGAGCAATAACTTCGGTGTCAGTTTCAGAGGTGAAGTGATAGCCACGCTCAATCAATAAGGTACGCAGTGATTCGTAGTTTTCGATAATACCGTTATGCACCACGCCAATATGCTCAGAAACATGCGGGTGAGCATTTTGTTCCGTTGGTTCACCATGAGTTGCCCAACGAGTATGCGCAATGCCGGTGCCTCCGGTCATTGGACTATCAACGACGGCATCACTTAATGCCTGAACCTTTCCGACGCGGCGGATACGTTGCATATGTCCCTGATTATCTACCACCGCCAAACCCGCAGAGTCGTAACCCCGGTATTCTAAACGGCGCAGACCTTCTAACAGGATTTCTGCAATATCACGCTGCGCAACTGCGCCAACAATTCCACACATAGTGTTTGATTCCTATAACAAGAACAGCAGTTCGTTTGCTGTTCTGTCGATGTCCGTACGATCTGATTTTTTGCTCCGAGCCTGTAGAGATTGGAGCGATTCCCCTTTGGGGATATTATTTTTTACTGCTGGTTTTGTTCTGTGCCCTGAGTGATCAAGGCACAGTGCAAAACAGATTACTGAGGTAATCATCAACCGTGTCTAACGGGGATAACCTATCTTATTTGGCGATTATTTCTTTACTGGACGCTTCCAGCCTTGGATATGTGTTTGCTTCACGCGGCTTAAGACCAGCTCTTTTTCCGCTACGTCTTTAGTCACTGTGGTACCCGCAGCAATCGTGACACCGTTACCGATAGTGACAGGAGCCACCAGTTGAGTATCCGATCCAACGAACACATCGTCACCAATAATGGTCTTAAACTTATTGGCGCCATCGTAATTACAGGTAATGGTGCCAGCACCGATATTCACGTTATCGCCGATTTCAGCATCACCCAGATAGGAAAGGTGCCCTGCTTTTGAGCCTTTGCCCAAGCGTGCTTTTTTCATTTCTACGAAGTTACCAACATGCGCTTTTTCAGCCAAATCAGCGCCTGGACGCAGACGAGCAAAGGGTCCAACGGTACATTCAGCGGCTAGCGTGGCATTTTCGATGACGGTGTAAGGACTGATTTCGCAGTCATCACCAATAACGCAGTCTTTCAATACGCAACCCGTCGCAATACGTACGCGATCGCCAAGCTTAACGGTACCTTCGATAATCACGTTGGTATCAATAGAAATATCACGCCCATGGATAAGCTCGCCGCGCAGGTCAAAACGAGATGGGTCAAGCAGCATAACACCCGCTAATAGCAGTTTCTGAGCTTGTTCGGACTGATATTCGCGCTCAAGTGCTGACAGTTGTAGACGGTTATTAACCCCCTCAACTTCGCTTAAACGATCGGGATGGACAGCCTCGATTTTGTTTCCTTCCTGATGCGCTAGGGCAATGATATCTGTGATGTAGTATTCACCCTGCGCATTATTGTTATCCAGTTTGCCCAGCCAACGTTTCAGATCGCGTCCGCTGGCCACCAAAATTCCGGTGTTGATTTCATTGATTTTGTGCTGCTCAGCCGTGGCATCTTTATGCTCCACAATGCCAACAACATTGTCATTCTCACGCACGATACGACCATAGCCAGTAGGATCAACGAGCTTAACGGTAAGAAGACCAATTCCACCTTGCGGTTTAGCGGCTAACAAACGTTGCAGTGTTTCCCCTGAAATCAGAGGCACATCGCCATACAGCATCAAAACATCTTCGTCGTCAGAGAAGTGAGGAGCGGCCTGCTGCATCGCATGACCAGTACCCAACTGTTCTGCCTGTAACACCCAATTTAGCGGCTGGTCTGACAGTTTTTCTTTGAGCAGATCTCCACCGTGACCGTAAACCAGATGCACGTTCTGTGCACCCAACTTAAGGGCCGTATCGATAACATGCTGAACCATTGGCTTTCCAGCCAGCGGATGAAGCACTTTAGGAAGATCGGAATACATTCGAGTCCCCTTGCCAGCAGCAAGGATGACGACGCTTAAAGAACTGTTAGACATAAGCAACCTGATTCATTCAAATTGATGGGCAAAGTAAACCTGTTTGATAACAGAATTACTACATATTTCTCAGCACAAAACTTTCGCAAGCCGCGCCGGCTGCGGAATAGACACATAATAAATAACAGAGCGCAGAATGGGAAAATATGTCTGCGAACAGAGACAAATAATAGGTTAATTGCACAACGTTTAGGCGGGTTTTGCTCTGGGGAAAGTCTTATTTTCAGAATAAAAAAAAGCGGCCTTTCAGCCGCTTTTCTATTTGGAGTCTGCTTACATCGCTTTCTTGGTCAATTCGATAACGCGAAGTTTCGCGATCGCTTTGGACAATTCCGCTGATGCCTGAGCATAGTCAACATCGCCGTGCGAGTTATTGATGTGTTCTTCCGCTTTACGCTTAGATTCCATCGCTCGCGCCTCGTCGAGGTCTTGACCACGAATGGCGGTATCAGCCAACACAGTTACCGAGCTCGGTTGTACCTCAAGGATACCGCCGGACAGGTAGATGAACTCTTCTTCACCGTGCTGTTTAACAATACGCACCATGCCAGGCTTAATGGCAGTAAGCAGCGGGGCGTGACCAGGGAATACCCCTAGCTCACCTTCACTACCTGTCACCTGGATTTTTTGCACCAGCCCAGAGAACATTTTTTGCTCTGCGCTGACAACGTCCAGATGGTAAGTCATAGCCATATCAACCTCCTCTCAAGGCGTTACAGTTTCTTGGCTTTTTCCACTGCTTCTTCAATGGTGCCAACCATGTAGAACGCCTGTTCTGGCAGATGATCGTAATCACCATCCAGAATGCCTTTGAAACCACGGATGGTATCTTTCAGCGAGACGAACTTGCCCGGAGAACCGGTAAAGACTTCAGCAACGAAGAATGGCTGAGACAGGAAACGTTGGATTTTACGCGCACGAGCAACGACCAGTTTGTCGTCTTCGGACAGTTCGTCCATACCCAAAATCGCGATGATATCTTTCAGTTCCTGGTAGCGCTGCAGAATAGACTGCACGCCACGAGCCACGTCGTAGTGTTCCTGACCCACAACCAGTGGATCCAGCTGACGGCTGGTGGAATCCAGCGGGTCAACGGCTGGGTAGATACCCAGAGAAGCGATCTGACGGCTCAGTACCACGGTTGCGTCCAAGTGAGCAAAGGTGGTTGCTGGTGATGGGTCAGTCAAGTCATCCGCAGGTACGTAAACGGCCTGAACAGAAGTGATTGAACCGGTTTTCGTAGAGGTGATACGTTCTTGCAGAACGCCCATCTCTTCCGCCAGCGTTGGCTGATAACCTACCGCTGAAGGCATACGACCCAGCAGTGCTGATACTTCAGTACCGGCCAAGGTATAACGGTAAATGTTATCGATGAACAGCAGTACGTCGCGACCTTCGTCACGGAACTTCTCAGCCATAGTCAGGCCGGTCAGCGCAACGCGCAGACGGTTTCCTGGTGGCTCGTTCATCTGGCCATAAACCAGTGATACTTTATCCAATACGTTGGAGTCGGTCATTTCGTGGTAGAAGTCGTTACCCTCACGAGTACGCTCACCCACACCGGCAAATACAGAGTAACCTGAGTGCTCGATTGCGATGTTACGAATCAGCTCCATCATGTTTACTGTTTTACCAACACCCGCACCACCGAACAGACCGACTTTACCGCCCTTAGCGAACGGGCAAATCAGGTCCATTACTTTGATACCGGTTTCCAGCAGTTCTTGCGAGTTAGACAGTTCTTCGTAGCTTGGAGCTTCACGGTGAATAGCCCAGCGATCTTCTTCGCCGATATCACCCTTCATATCAATTGGCTCACCCAGTACGTTCATAATACGACCCAAGGTCGCCTTACCTACTGGGACTTCAATCGGGTGCTCCAGGTCAACAACGTCCAGTCCGCGACGCAGACCGTCAGAAGTACCCATAGCGATACAGCGTACAACGCCGCCGCCTAGCTGCTGCTGAACTTCCAGTACCAATTTGGCACCGCCTTTCACCTCAAGTGCGTTATACACTTTAGGCACGGCATCTTGCGGGAACTCGACGTCCACCACAGCGCCGATAACCTGGATAATCTTTCCAGTAGCCATCTTGAATCCTCTACGTAATTCGTAAAACCTAGCTTAAACCGCGGAGGCTCCACCGACGATCTCGGTGAGCTCTTGGGTAATGCTGGCCTGACGAGCTTTGTTGTATACCAACTGCAGCTCTTTGATCAGGCTACCGCCGTTATCAGTTGCGGCTTTCATCGCAACCATTCGAGCGGCCTGCTCACTGGCCAGGTTTTCCACGACGCCCTGATAAACCTGAGATTCCACATAACGACGCAGCAAGGTATCCAGCAGCGCCTTAGGATCGGGTTCGTACAGGTAATCCCATGATTTCTTCTTCAACTCGCCATCATCAGACGGTGGCAGAGGCAACAACTGAAGGATTTGAGGTTCCTGAGACATGGTATTGATGAACTTGTTGCTCACCACATACAATTTGTCCAGACGCCCTTCATCATAAGCCTGCAACATCACTTTTACCGGCCCAATCAATTCAGACAGGGAAGGGTGATCACCCATACCGGTTACCTGTGCAACGATATTGCCGCCCACAGAACCAAAGAAAGATGCCGCTTTAGAACCAATCAGCGCGAGATCAACTTCAACGCCTTTTTCGCTCCAGCTTTTCATATCCGTCAGCAGTTTTTTGAACAGGTTAATGTTCAAGCCACCACACAGACCACGGTCGGTAGAAACCACCAGATACCCAACGCGCTTAATGTCGCGCTCTTCCAGGTACGGGTGTTTATATTCCAGATTCCCAAGAGCAAGGTGACCAATCACTTTGCGCATGGTTTCTGCATAAGGACGGCTGGCCGCCATGCGATCCTGCGTTTTACGCATTTTGGAGGCGGCGACCATTTCCATCGCTTTAGTGATCTTTTGCGTATTTTGGACGCTTGCGATCTTACTACGTATCTCTTTTGCGCCGGCCATCTCTGCTTCTCCTCAAGACCTTACGGCCTGACAGCGTTTACCATCAGGCCGTAACGGTATTACCAGGACTGGGTTGCCTTGAAGGTATCGAGGATGCCTTTCAGCTTGCCCTCGATCTCATCGTTGTAAGCACCAGTTTGGTTGATTTGTTGCATCAGGTCAGCGTGCTCGCGTTCAACATAAGCCATCAGGGCAGCTTCAAAGCTACCAATCTTAGCCAGTTCAACGTCTTCCAGATAACCACGTTCAGCTGCAAACAGAACCAGAGACTGTTCTGCAACCGACATCGGTGCATACTGTTTCTGCTTCAGTAACTCGGTCACTTTCTGACCGTGGTTCAGCTGTTTACGGGTTGCATCATCCAAATCGGAAGCGAACTGAGAGAACGCAGCCAGTTCACGATACTGTGCCAGAGCAGTACGAATACCACCGGACAGTTTTTTCATGATCTTGGTCTGAGCAGCACCACCAACACGGGATACAGAGATACCCGGGTTAACCGCAGGACGAATACCGGCGTTAAACAGGTTGGATTCCAGGAAGATCTGACCATCGGTAATGGAAATTACGTTGGTCGGAACGAACGCGGAAACGTCACCCGCCTGAGTTTCAATGATCGGCAGAGCCGTCAATGAACCGGTAGCGCCTTTCACTTCACCCTTGGTGTAAGCTTCTACGTACTCGGCGTTAACACGCGCAGCACGTTCCAGCAGACGGGAGTGGAGATAGAAGACGTCGCCTGGGAATGCTTCACGTCCTGGTGGACGACGGAGCAGCAGGGAAATCTGACGGTAAGCAACCGCTTGTTTAGACAGGTCATCATAAATGATGAGAGCGTCTTCACCACGGTCACGGAAGTATTCACCCATCGCACAACCAGCATATGGAGCCAGATATTGCAGCGCCGCAGACTCAGAAGCAGATGCAACAACAACAATGGTGTTTGCCAGTGCGCCGTGCTCTTCCAGTTTACGAACTACGTTTGCGATAGTAGAAGCTTTCTGACCGATAGCGACATAAATACATTTGATGCCGGAATCACGCTGGTTAATGATGGCGTCAACAGCCAGAGCGGTTTTACCGGTCTGACGGTCACCGATCACCAGTTCACGCTGACCACGACCGATTGGAATCATGGCATCAACGGACTTATAACCAGTCTGTACAGGCTGATCAACGGATTGACGTTCGATAACGCCAGGTGCGATAGCTTCAACGGCAGAGAAGCCGTCGTTGTCTACAGGACCTTTACCATCGATAGGTTCACCCAAGGTGTTAACCACGCGACCCAACAGGCCACGACCAACCGGAACTTCCAGAATACGGCCAGTACACTTAACTTTCATGCCTTCGGCTAAGTCAGCGTATGGACCCATAACTACCGCACCTACGGAGTCGCGCTCCAAGTTCAGTGCGATAGCGTAGCGGTTGCCTGGCAGCGCGATCATCTCACCCTGCATAACATCCGCTAGCCCATGAACACGGATAATACCGTCGCTCACGGACACAATAGTACCTTCATTGTGAGCTTCGCTCACCACATTGAACTGAGCAATGCGCTGCTTGATCAGTTCGCTGATTTCGGTGGAATTCAGTTGCATGCTCCAGTCCCCTTAAGACTGCAAGACGTCTGCCAAGCGTTCCAGACGACTGCGAATACTGCCGTCGATCACTAGGTCGCCAGCGCGAATAACCACGCCAGCCATGACAGACTTATCAATTTTGCAATTCAGCTTCACTTTACGTGACAGACGTTTTTCCATCGCGGCACTGATTTTATTCAGTTGTTCTTCGCTTAAAGTTGATGCTGAAGTGACTTCCACGTCAACCGTGGCCTCCAAGGCATCGCGCAGCGTATTAAATTGCTGCAGTACTTCAGGAAGAACTAATAAACGTCCGTTCTCAGCCATCACTTTAATAAAGTTCTGGCCGGATTCGTCGAGCTGATCACCACACAATTCAATGAACAAGTTTGATAACGTTTCTGGCGCTAAAGCTCCAGAAAGCATTTCAGCCACGTTCTCGTTGCGGGTCACCTCAGCGCAGAACGCCAGCATTTGCTGCCAACGATCAACGTTCTGGTGCTCAACGGCAAAGTCAAAAGCTGCTTTGGCGTAGGGGCGAGCTACCGTGATAAATTCAGACATCAGCCCCTCCCTCCTTACAGTTCAGCGACCAGTTTATCAACGATGTCGCTGTTAGCAGCTTCATCCACGGAACGTTCGATAATTTTCTCGGCACCAGCAATAGCCAACGTAGCGACTTGCTTACGCAGCTCTTCACGAGCGCGTTTACGTTCTGCGTCGATTTCAGCCTGCGCCTGCGCCACAATTTTATTACGTTCCTGCTCAGCTTCTACTTTAGCTTCGTCGATGATTTGAGCTTTGCGTTTGTTCGCTTGTTCAATAATCACCTGAGCGTCGGCTTTAGCTTTTTTCAGCTGGTCGGTCGCATTGGCTTGAGCTAAGTCCAAATCTTTCTTCGCACGTTCTGCACTAGAGAGACCGTCAGCAATTTCTTTTTGACGTTTCTCGATGGCATCCATAATTGGAGGCCATACATACTTCATGCAGAACCATACGAACAAAATGAACGCGATGGCCTGGCCGAGGATTGTTGCGTTAAGATTCACAGCACAATGCCTCTTAAATAGTTAATTGGTATGTGTTTCTTTACGGTAGAAGAGCCGAGGCTCTTTTACGCGACAGCAAACATGACGTACAGACCCAGACCAACAGCGATCATTGGGATAGCATCCACCAGACCCATAACGATAAAGAACTGTGTACGCAGCAGAGGAATCAGGTCAGGTTGGCGTGCAGCGCCTTCCAGGAATTTACCACCCAGGATGCCGATACCGATCGCAGCACCGATTGCCGCTAAACCCATCATCACAGCGGCAGCCATGTACAGCAGATCCATACTCAGGTTTTCCATGACAGTCTCCAGTTTGTTTCAGTTTAAACGCAGTAGTGTTATTAAAAATATCAGTGCTCTTCAGACGCCATCGAGAGATAAACGATCGTCAGAACCATGAAGATAAAGGCTTGCAGCGTAATAATCAGGATGTGGAAGATAGCCCATGGAACATTGAGCACCCACTGTGACCACCACGGCAACAGACCGGCAATCAGGATGAAAATCAGCTCGCCGGCATACATGTTACCGAACAGTCGCAAACCCAGTGAAACTGGCTTAGACAACAGGCTGACGCCTTCCAGAATAAGGTTGATAGGAATAAATACAGGATGATTAAACGGCTGCATGGTCAGTTCTTTTACGAAACCGCCCACACCTTTCATCTTGATGCTGTAGAACAGAATCAGAATGAATACGCCCAGAGCCATAGACAAAGTGATGTTTACGTCAGCAGTAGGAACAACGCGCAGCGCTGGTAAACCAAGAACATGCTCACCGATATAAGGTAAGAAGTCGATTGGCAGCAGATCCATCAGGTTCATCAGGAAAACCCAGACAAACACAGTCAGAGCCAGAGGGGCAATAACCTTGCTTTTACCATGATACATGTCGCGCACGCTGCTATCGACAAAGCCGACAACCAGCTCAACCGCACACTGTAATTTACCCGGAACACCGCTAGTCGCGTTTTTAGCCACTTTGCGGAAGATAACCAAGAAGAGTAGGCCGAGGACAACGGAGAAAAACATTGAGTCAATGTTAATCGACCAAAATCCCGTCCCAATCTGAAGCTGTGTCAGATGGTGACCGATATACTCTTGTGGCGTAGAGATTTCTCCTGCAGACATGATGCCTCTTACCCTTTAAGTAGTTAAGTACGGTAACTGTTTTAATTAAGGCCGTTTATAACAGGTCAGTTGCTACGACCTATCATTGCTGGTGCCACGATTTGAACAACCAACACAGCGATATAAGTCAGGCCAAGCGGGAATAACGCCGCCTTAAACCACCCCAGTGACACGATCATGAGTACAATCGTGCTGACGACCTTTAACGCCTCACCAATAGCAAAAGACCATGCTACTCGGCCTCCTGCTGGAGTATGAGCTTGATGACGCAAAGCAAACAGCATAAAAACGACGCTTGGCAACCACGCTGACAATCCACCGAGAACGGCTGAATAACCCCAGCTTATCTCTTTAGTTGCAAAGCCGATGCCGAACAGAACAAAAGTCAGTAACTGCAGAGCCAGTAATTTTCGCGCTGCCTTGCCGTTAAAAAGCGTTACAGACATGACGTTTGCTCTCTCCGTACCCCTTTAGGGTATGCTGATTGAGTGACGTAATAAAACTGCCTTTACGAGGCCGAGTCAAGCTAGAAAAACGTGCAAATTATACGGTTCACACCAGCAAATTCAATGGATAAGTAGCGAAAAAGTGAATAATAAATTAAATATTTTCACCTTTTAACTACGATCACTAAGAATCATCAGAATATCATATCTCATTCCTTTGTCCGACAATTCCACCATTACAATCCACGGGTGATCACAGATCACAAAAATAAAAACAGAGAAGTCTTATATACCATGTGGTCTCTCACCCCGTTTTAGCTAAATGAGCGCTTTAAATTATTTAAAATCATAACGTTAAATTTTGAATATTTGAGCTTCATTTATCAAACCGGAACGAAACATATTATTGACAAATCAGACAACTTTAATTGTTTATTCCTACCTCTAATCCACGGTGAATTAGTCGATGAAATTAATTAAATCACGTTAATCGAGAACCTGAATACCCATAATTTAATCGTTTAAAACGCTTATATGTGAAATAAAAGTAAAAAATAAAAAGCTACCACGCTAATGATTTAGTGTATTAATGGTTAGTTTTCATCGGTAACTTTCTTAACTTTTTTTGACAAAAGACAAAATTAGTTTGTTTTGAGAATGACCAAATGTCTTTCACCATCAAGCGTAGGCACATGCAAACGCTCAACGGAAACTAGCTCAACGCCATTTGGAAGCTGGGATAGCTCTTCATCAGGGCGCACACCTTTCAACGCGTAAAAGCGGCCAGACTCAGCCTTTGGCAGATGGTGACACCAAGAAAGCATGTCTTGGAGTGAAGCAAATGCACGACTGATAACACCGTCAAACGGGGGTTCCGGTAAGAACGCTTCCACACGACTTTGCACAGGCTCAATGTTGGTTAGCTTCAATTCATGCTGTACTTGGCGCAGAAAACGCACGCGTTTACCCAAACTATCAAGAAGGGTGAAATGGGATTCAGGACGAACAATCGCCAACGGGATCCCCGGTAGACCAGGGCCTGTTCCGACATCAATAAAGCGCTCGCCTTGCAGGAAAGGGTTAACCACGATGCTGTCGAGGATATGACGCACTAACATCTCTTTAGGATCGCGCACAGAAGTCAGGTTATAAGCCTTATTCCATTTGTCCAACAAGCCTACATAGCCTAAAAGCTGTTGTTTTTGCTGATCGGTTAGCGAAATCCCAGCCTGAGCCAGCAGCGTATCGAGTTGTTTTTGCACAGAAGAATCCTCAGTCAGACATCGACATCAGCCAATAAAAAGGCCTAATGCGGTATGATGCAGCGAAAAGGTGACATAGTGAAGCTTAGCTATAAAAAAACCGCACCGTTTGGTGCGGTTTTATGCAGATTTATGCACTACGGCGCAATAAGCCCTGCTTTTTTAGCCAAATAAGCAAAATAGAAATAGCCGCAGGAGTGATCCCTGAAATTCGCGATGCTTGGCCAATAGAACTTGGCTTGTGATCGTTAAGTTTCGCGATAACTTCGTTAGAAAGACCTGAAACCAGAGAGTAATCCAAATCTGCTGGCAGCAAGGTATTTTCATTGCGCAGATGTTTTTCAATCTCTTCCTGCTGACGCGCAATGTAGCCTTCGTATTTCACCTGAATTTCAACTTGTTCGGCTGCTTTCTCATCATCTAGTGCGGGAGCAAACGGAGCTAACTGGGTTAACTTGGTATAATCAATTTCAGGGCGGCGTAGAAGATCTTCGCCGTTGGCCTCACGTGATAATGGGGCTTTCAACAACGTGTTCAGCTCAGCAACTTGTTCAGAATTAGGGTGCACCCAGATTTCACGCAGTCGTTGACGCTCACGTTCGATATTTTCCAGCTTCTGATTAAAGTGCGCCCAGCGAACATCATCAACCAGACCCAGATCTCGGCCAATAGCCGTTAAGCGCAAATCGGCGTTATCTTCACGTAGCATCAAGCGATACTCCGCACGCGAAGTGAACATGCGATAGGGTTCCTTGGTACCCAAGGTACACAGATCGTCCACCAATACGCCTAAATAGGCCTGATCGCGACGTGGCGACCAACCTTCATCGTCATTAGCAAAGCGACCCGCATTAAGACCCGCTAATAATCCTTGGGCAGCTGCTTCTTCATATCCAGTAGTGCCGTTGATCTGTCCAGCAAAGAACAAACCCTGAATAAATTTGCTTTCAAGTGTCGGTTTCAAATCACGCGGATCGAAGAAATCATATTCAATGGCATATCCAGGACGAACGATGCGCGCATTTTCCATACCTTCCATCGAACGTACGATTTGCATCTGAACATCAAACGGCAGGCTAGTCGAAATACCGTTTGGATAGATTTCGTTGCTGGTCAGTCCCTCTGGCTCAAGGAAGATCTGATGCGCATTGCGATCGGCAAAACGCATCACTTTATCTTCGATAGAAGGACAATAACGAGGCCCGATCCCTTCGATGATCCCAGCATACATTGGGCTACGATCCAAATTATTTCGGATCACCTCATGAGTGCGCTCATTGGTATGAGTGATGTAACACGGCATTTGTTCAGGGTGCTGGGATGCATTTCCCATAAACGAGAATACTGGAGAGGGATTATCACCGTATTGCGGTGCTAAGACCGAGAAATCAATCGTTCTTGCATCAATACGTGGCGGCGTACCGGTTTTCAAGCGGTTGACTCGTAGTGGCAATTCCCGCAGACGGCGAGAAAGTGCAATTGCAGGAGGATCCCCAGCACGGCCACCGCTGTAATTTTCCAAACCAATATGGATCTTGCCGTCAAGGAAAGTCCCTACGGTCAAAACAACCGCTTTAGCACGGAACTTTAGCCCCATCTGGGTTACAGCGCCGACGACACGATCGTTTTCAACAATCAGATCTTCAACTGCTTGCTGGAAGATCATTAAATTAGGTTGGTTTTCCAATGCAGTACGAACGGCCTGTCGGTATAGCACTCGGTCAGCCTGAGCACGGGTAGCTCTTACAGCGGGCCCCTTGCTGCTGTTTAGTATCCTAAACTGAATACCACCGTGGTCAATTGCGGTTGCCATTAGGCCACCTAGCGCATCAACCTCTTTAACCAGATGTCCCTTTCCGATACCACCGATCGCAGGGTTACAGGACATTTGTCCAAGCGTATCAATGTTATGCGTTAATAATAGAGTTTGACGACCCATGCGGGCTGATGCCATTGCAGCTTCTGTACCTGCATGGCCACCACCGATGATGATGACGTCAAAAATATCTGGATAGAACATGGTACTGCACCTCGCGAAAACCGGAAGGCTATGAACGATCGTTTTTGCCTTGGGGTGGGGATTCTACTCAAGTTTAGAGGAAGGTCAAACGGGTAGGAGAATCACTAAGTATTAAAAAGATCTTTTTATTTAAGGATCTTTTTATTAGATCTTACTACTAGGATCATGATCCTCTGTGGATAAGCCAAATTTCAATATGAAGATCAATCATCTAGTGTGGATCATTTACTGTGGATGATCGGTGATCCCAAACCGTATAAGCTGGGATCTAAATGGCACTTTATACACAGCCTGAAAAACGTACAAGGGTTGTTCTTGGGATAACTACCGGTTGTTAGACCTATTTAAGCCTAGTTATCCACATACCGATCGCACAATTTGTACGCTTAATTGATAACTTTGACCCAATTCGTGAGCCAAATCTCAGCGGGATCTTCAGGAATCTCGTGTTTAGTCACATCGATCTCAAGTACTTCACCGATCCGTTGAGCCCCTGATGCGATCAAAACGCGATCCACAATTTTGATCCCACCACAGAAAGTATCGTACTCGCTGCTTCCAATTCCGACTGCGCCAAAACGAACCTGAGTCAGATCGGGTTGTTGGGTTTCAATTTGTTCAAATAAAGGTTGAAGGTTATCTGGAAGTTCACCAGCACCATGAGTTGAAGTGACCACCAGCCAAATACCTTGCAATGGAACTTCATCAAGTTCGGGTCCGTGCAGAATTTCAGTTGAATAACCCTGCTCTTCTAGCTTTTCAGCCAGATGTTCAGCTACGTATTCGGCACTACCTAAAGTACTGCCACTGATCAGAGTAATGTCAGCCATAACGATCCCAACCTTTATAAAGGCGGCTATTGTACGCCGGGAAAGGTCTGGGATCTACCTGTGGATAATGTGGGTATGAAAGAAAATAACTTAGGGGGTAATATCGCGCATGATCGGATTCTGTAAGGAGATCAGCGTTTCTGTCGACTGGATTTCGTCAATGGTTTGGATCTTGTTGATAAGTACATGCTGTAGTGCGTCAATTGATCGTGTCATGACCTTAATAAAGATGCTGTAGTGCCCTGTGGTGTAGTAGGCCTCGACCACTTCTTCTAAACTTTCTAGCCGTGCTAACGCTGAAGGGTAGTCTTTAGCACTTTTTAAAATGATGCCGATAAAGCAGCAAACGTCGTAACCCAATTTTTTTGGACTCACCTGTATGCAAGCGCCGGTAATTATCCCGGCCTGTTTCATTTTCTCTACGCGAACGTGGATAGTTCCAGGGCTTACGTTGAATACCTTGGCTAATTCAGCGTAAGGCGTGCGGGCATTTTCCATTAATGCGTTCAGGATGCCGCGATCGAGATTATCGATCTGGTAAATTTCTGCCAATTTATCACCTCTTTTTTAGCGATCTGTTATTTTTACCCTTTAGAAAATGATGGAATAAAACCTAAAAGGCAATATTTATTGTTGGATATTGAATCTTGGTACCATTCTGTTGCTTAATCTGTTTTAACAAAGACAGGTTAATGTGAGAACGGCAATGAAAAAACAATTTATACAAAAACAACAACAAATCAGCTTCGTAAAATCTTCCTTCTCTCGTCAGTTGGAAAAACAGCTAGGTCTAATTGAAGTTCAAGCGCCAATACTGAGCCGTTTGGGCGATGGCACACAGGACAACCTGTCTGGGTGTGAAAAGGCGGTGCAGGTAAAAGTGAAAACGCTACCGCAAGATACGTTTGAAGTCGTGCATTCATTGGCTAAATGGAAACGTAAGACACTCGGTATGCATGATTTTGGCCCAGGTGAAGGCTTATATACCCATATGAAAGCCTTGCGTCCGGATGAAGATCGCTTGACGCCTATTCACTCGGTTTTCGTTGATCAGTGGGACTGGGAGCGAGTGATGGGCGACGGTCAACGTACGCCTGAGTTCTTGAAAGAAACCGTGCGTAAAATCTATGCTGCGATGAAGGCGACCGAAGCGGAAGTTGCCGCAGAGTTTGGTATCGAACCTTCCTTACCGGAAGAGATCCACTTTATTCACAGCGAAACGCTGCTACGTCGTTTTCCTGATCTGGATGCTAAAGGACGCGAGCGTGCCATTGCCAAAGAATTTGGCGCGGTATTCCTAATTGGGATCGGCGGCAAGCTGTCTCATGGTCAGCCACACGATGTTCGTGCTCCGGACTATGATGACTGGACCTCGGTTGGTGAAGAAGGTTTTGCGGGTTTAAACGGTGATATTGTGGTGTGGAACCCAGTATTAGAAGATGCGTTTGAGCTTTCTTCCATGGGGATCCGTGTTGATGCCGATACTCTGAAGCGCCAGCTGGCACTGACTGATGATGAAGAGCGTATGAAGCTTGAGTGGCACCAATCGCTGGTCCGTGGCGAGATGCCACAGACTATTGGCGGCGGCATCGGCCAGTCTCGTCTGGTTATGCTGATGCTGAAACAGAAGCATATTGGTCAGGTTCAGTGCGGTGTTTGGGCGCCAGAAGTTCGTGACCAAGTGGATGCGCTGCTGTAATCGCTAGCGTTTCCAACGGCGCAAAAGGCGCCCTTTGATCCCTGTGTTAAAACGCCAGATGTGATCAAAGATCTTCATAATGCCGGGTTTGCCGTGCTCAGACATAGCCACTGCGTGAAAACAGTGGCTATTATTTTGTTGTAGCTGGCGGATCTGCTTCATCATCTCTTCAGGTAATCGCTGGGCGATAAAGTCAGAGATAACGACTGCGTCAGCCTGTTTCCATGCCGATTGTTTCATCATGGCTACGGTATATGACAAACATTGGGCCAAATCCGTCCCTCCTCTAAATCGCTGAGAGAGAAAACGAATTGCCTGATCGATACCTGAATCTGCTGTTAGCTCATACTGCACGACGCTGCTGGAAAATAGCATGATGTAGCAGCGGCGGTTATCTGCAAGAGCTACGCGCAGTAGCGCCAAGCAAAATGCTTTTGCACATTGCTCGTTGAACCCTCCCATGGAGCCGGAGGTATCCACGCAAACAATAAAAGGACCGCGTGGCTGTTGGTGTGTTTTCTGATAGGTGATCGGACGCTGGAATTCCTGTTCACGCCATACGTCTCCCTGTAGACGATAGCTCAGCAGGCGTTTTTCGAGTAATCGGCGATAGAATTCAAACTCCAGTTCATCCATCCCAAGCATAGAAAGCTCTGTGGGTAAAAGACGTAAAATATCGTCACTTTGATGAATACCGCTGACTTCTTCCGGCATGATAGCCGGTTCTCGCACCATGACTCGAGCGGTTTCCTGCTCGGTACTCTGTTTATCTTCTGCGGTAGACGCTCTGCTACGTCCCAGCTGTTCGGCCAGCTTTTTTAATTCTGGTTGCTGAGCAAGAAAATCGCCATATTGCACCATCAGTTGATAGTCGCCGTGGTGCAGTTCTCCGCGGCTTAAGTCCCACAGCTTACCTGCCGCGTTTTCGTTATCCACCAGCACGGGCTCAAGCGCACCGCTGATTTGCATACGCTGCTGTAATTCGGCCTGCAATAGCTCGCGTTCTTCGTCCAAAACCTGATGATGTAATGTCAGCGTTCTTGCTATCAAACTTAAGCGCCAGCGCTGTAAAAATAAGGTTTGGAAACTAATGCTACGGGGAGTGCTACCTTCGGGACATAATGAGTCTGCCTCATAGATAAAAGGCGATTCTTGCTCGCGCAAGGCAGCCAACGTGTTCGGGAGCTGTTGGAAGAAGTCCGAACTTTGTAAGCCGAGCTGGTGCTGGTAGAGCGTGAATTCGCGCGCTAGATCGTCCGGCACAGACGTGTCTTTGATCCTTTGCTCTAAGCGTCGTCGCCAACTAGGAAGATCGCCTTCAAGGATCGTACGCAGACGCGGAAATTTTTCGAAAAAGAGAGCCAGCTGCGGAGCCGCCATCAATCCGATTAAAAAATCCTGCATTAGCTCGTTTTCATTGACGACCAAAAAGGCTTCGACGGCTTCAAGACTCGGCATTTCACGCGCCCTTTAGGGTTGTTTTTAAAGTACGCAACTTTTCATCGATACCGGCCAGGCTAGCTTCAATTTGCGCTAACCAATCACTACTCACAAATAAGCAAGGCTGGTGTGAAGCGAACAATCGGCGTTGTTCAGCTAGCGTATTTTCTATCTGTTGGATTTTTTCTTGAACGTCTGCGGGAACGTCGCCATTTCTTTTTCCCGGCAAGGAAAGCATGGTGGTTTGATAGCTTACATCACGCACCTGTAATTGGTGCTTGTCGTCTAACGTGATATCTACAGGCAGGGCAAAGCCAATACCGTTGAGTTTGGCACGGAACTCTCCCCCTTTTTGTAACCAGCGGGATAGGTCGCCTGAATCCGTCACGATATGGGTCACTTGCATATCGTGAATTTTTAACGGCTTAAATAGCATTAGCGTGACTTTGCCTACAGGAAAATCGTCTGGCAAAGAATGCACCTGCTTACGGTTAAATAAACCTGACTTTACTGGCAGAGTCATTGCTTGTTGTTGGCTTTGGTCACGTTGTGACTGTAACCAATTGGCCTCGGCCTGCTGTAGCTGTAATAACAGGTTTTGTTGCTGATAAGCCTGATCGGTCAGCATTTGTTGAATTTGCTGATTTAGCATCTGTCGTGATGCAAAGTCATGCCATAGGCAATCTTTGAGCAAAATAAGATCGAGTGGAGCCAACTCCGAGCGGCCACTGAAGAACGCACAGGCTTGTAGCAACCGAAGCGCTTTTTTCCAGCGACGGTCAGAGATATATGGCGCATCATCTAGCGTATTGATTCTTTGACGAAGTTGGTAAATGAGCTCGAAGCAGTGAGTCGGCAATGTGACTTTGCCTATTTGCGGCTGCCAAGCATAAAACTCTTCATCTGAGATACTTAATGCTTCAGGAACTGGATTCGCATTTTCATCCTGACTGCTGGTGAGCAGCGCGCGGAAGTTTTGCTTTTCTTGTACCTTATCCAGCCAGAGTCGAATAAGCATACGGTCGTATAATGCTTCTAGGCTACTGTCTGCTTCAGGAAGTTCGTTAGAAGCGGTCACCAACAAACGCATAGGAATGGGTTCTTCACTGTCTCCATTACGAAAGCGGCGTTCGTTAATCGCGGTGAGCAAGGTATTTAAAATGGCAGGCCCTGCTTTCCAAATTTCGTCCAAGAATACGATTTCGGCTTCTGGCAAATATCCGTGGGTTAAACGTAAGTAGCGACCTTCATCTTTGAGAGCCTGAATAGACAGTGGGCCGAAAACTTCTTCCGGAGTTGAAAAGCGAGTCATGAGATATTCAAATGCGCGTGCATGGCGAAACGCAAATTTTAAGCGACGGGCGATCAGGCTTTTTGCAATTCCCGGCGGCCCCAGTAAAAACACGCTTTCACCGCATAGAGCGGCGAGTAGACACAGGCGAATGGACTCTTGTCGTTCGTAAAGTCCGTTTTCCAAAGCATGGCTGAGCCGCGAAATACGTTCGGCCAATTGGCTAGATTGCGTCATAATGGTCCCATTCATAACAAGGATTGTTTTGTTTTATCGACTTCTTGGCGCGTTGACCAGCTTTATTTTACTGCTTAGCTTGTTGATTTTTTTAAACCTTTCTAAGCTTGTTATAGGCTGGTTACCCTAGGCTCAGTCATATTTCCTTTATCCTAAATAGTAGGAAATTGTGCTGATTTATGCATACTGTGCGTTTCTTATAAGCGCTCGGTCTGTCAGTACACGCATCGCTTATAGATGTTACAGCAAAAGAAACAAGTTATGAGTTCAGAGCATAAACGTTCATTAACGACAGTCACACTGGCCGCAATCGGTGTAGTGTATGGCGATATAGGTACGAGTCCTTTATATACCTTACGCGAGTGTTTTTCTGGTCACTACGGTTTTAGTGTTGAGCCGGAAATAGTCTTTGGTTTTCTTTCACTGATTTTCTGGATGCAGATCCTTATTGTATCCCTTAAATACCTAACTTTCGTCATGCGCGCAGATAACGCCGGCGAAGGGGGGATATTAACCCTAATGTCATTAGCGGGGCGGAATACTGCACCTAAAGTGACGGCGATATTAGTGATCTTGGGGTTAATTGGTGGCAGCTTCTTCTATGGGGAAGTTGTGATTACGCCAGCAATTTCGGTGATGTCAGCAATAGAAGGCCTTGAGATTGCAGCACCGTCTCTTGATCCCTATATTGTTCCTCTCTCCATTCTGGTTCTGACCATTCTGTTTTTCATTCAAAAACATGGAACGGGGAGTATTGGTAAACTCTTTGCGCCGGTCATGGTGCTGTGGTTTCTCACGTTGGCCGTCCTCGGGGCTCGCAGCATTATAGATAACCCGCAAGTACTCACTGCGCTAAACCCGAAATGGGCTATTGGGTTCTTCGTTGAACATCGTTCAATGGCATTCTTTGCATTGGGCGCAGTGGTGCTTTCTATCACGGGTGTTGAAGCTCTGTATGCCGATATGGGACATTTTGGTAAGAAGCCAATTCGTTTAGCGTGGTTCTTCTTTGTCATACCGTCTCTTATCCTGAACTACTTTGGCCAAGGGGCGTTGCTACTGAAAAATCCAGAGGCGATTAAAAACCCATTCTTCTTGCTAGCACCTGATTGGGCATTGATTCCACTTCTTATTCTGGCGACTTTTGCGACGGTTATCGCTTCACAGGCGGTTATTTCTGGCGTCTTCTCATTAACGCGACAGGCTGTTCGTCTCGGCTATCTGCCTCCGATGCGCATCATTCATACCTCTGATATGGAAGCGGGACAAATATATATTCCTGCAATCAACTGGGCGTTGTATATCTCGGTGGTTATTGTTATCGCGAGCTTCGAACATTCCAGTAATCTGGCTGCGGCTTACGGTATTGCCGTGACAGGAACCATGGTATTAACCAGTATTCTCTGCTGTACCGTTGCCGTGAAAAATTGGCACTGGAATCGCTTTGTGGTCATGATTTTGATCGCGGGTCTGTTATGTATGGATATCCCTCTCTTCACTGCCAACGCGCTGAAATTCTTCTCTGGTGGTTGGTTGCCGCTTGCATTGGGGCTTGTGATGTTCATCATTATGACCACATGGAAAAGCGAGCGTTTCCGCCTGCTGCGTCGTTTACATGAACATGGTAACTCTTTGGAAGCAATGATTGCCTCATTAGAGAAATCCCCACCGGTTCGCGTGCAAGGGACTGCTGTTTATATGTCGCGAGCGATGAACGTCATTCCTTTTGCTCTGCTACATAACCTCAAACATAACAAAGTGCTGCATGAACGGGTGATCTTGCTTACGCTTCGCACGGAAGATGCTCCTTATGTACACAATGTTCGCCGTGTGACCATTGAGCAACTGTCGCCGACTTTCTGGCGAGTCGTTGCGAGCTACGGCTTTAAAGAAACGCCAAACGTAGAAGAAATCTTCCATCGCTGTGGCTTGGAAGGATTGCCGTGTCGGATGATGGAAACCTCGTTCTTCATGTCTCACGAATCGCTGATCTTGGGCAATCGCCCGTGGTACTTAAAAGCTCGTGGCAAACTGTTTATGGCCTTAAGTCGAAATGCACTGCAGGCTGCCGATCAATTCGAGATCCCGCCAAACAGGGTGATCGAGCTCGGTACGCAGGTGGAAATTTAGGTATTAGACTTAATGCATATACCTAGATAGTCTTTCCGCAAGGTTTGGGATGCGCATCCCGTGCACCCAAACCTTGTGAGACATCCTTCCCTCGTTGGTTTTCCCTACTCATACCTAAACGCTGAAAATGATAAGCCGTTTCAGCTTAATGTCCCATATCAGCTGAAACGCTTCTGCCAGCGAAACGTTTCGATAGAGATCACATTTCTTCATATTATTTATTGTCTCTGTGTTATTAGCTCCTAAACTCTCTCTTAAGCGAAACGTTTCGCTGACGGAGCAAATAAATGAAAAAAGGCACTTTACTCAACTCTGAGATTTCCTATCTCATTTCACGTTTAGGTCATACCGACGCCATTGTTGTCGGTGATGCGGGACTTCCAATTCCTGATTCGACTCAGCGTATTGATTTAGCGCTGACTCATGGAGTTCCCAGCTTTTTGCAGGTCGTTGATGTGATTACGCAGGAAATGCAGGTTGAGAAAGCGGTTATTGCGCAAGAGATGCCTAGTAATAACTCCGAGGTTCATGAACAGTTACTTGATCACTTGAAACAACTCGAACAACACCAGGGAAATACCATCACGGTGGAGTATGTCAGCCATGAGCAATTTAAAGCGCTGAGCTCTACCAGTAAGGCCGTCATTCGCAGCGGAGAGTGTTCTCCCTATGCCAATGTTCTGCTTTATTCTGGCGTAACCTTCTGAGGCCGCTATGCAACCGTTATTAGCCTTAAAAGGCATTGATAAAGGCTTTCCTGGGGTTAAAGCCCTGTCTGGTGCCGCGCTTAATGTTTATCCGGGACGCGTAATGGCGTTGGTCGGTGAAAATGGTGCGGGTAAGTCCACGATGATGAAAGTGCTAACCGGTATCTATCAAAAAGATGCGGGAACTCAGCACTTTTTGGGCAAAGAGGTCGTTTTTAATGGCCCTAAGTCTTCTCAGGAAGCGGGTATCGGTATTATTCACCAAGAATTAAATCTCATTCCACAACTCACCATTGCCGAGAACATTTTCTTGGGGCGTGAGTTTGTTAACCGTTTGGGCTGCATTGATTGGAAAAAGATGTATGCCGAAGCGGATAAACTTCTGGCTCGTTTAAATATTCGCTACAGCAGCCATCGGCTGGTGGGCGATTTATCCATCGGCGATCAGCAAATGGTGGAGATCGCCAAGGTGCTGAGCTTTGAATCCAAAGTCATCATCATGGATGAGCCAACAGATGCTTTAACGGATACTGAAACAGAGTCTCTGTTCAAAGTGATTAATGAGCTGAAGGCTGAAGGGCGCGGCATAGTTTACATTTCACACCGTTTAAAAGAGATCTTCGAGATCTGCGATGACGTCACTATTTTCCGTGACGGGCAGTTTATCGCTGAACGTCCTGTCAGTGAGTTACAGGAAGACTCTCTCATTGAAATGATGGTTGGTCGAAAGCTGGAAGAGCAATACCCACGCTTAAACCAGCCGCGTGGTGAGCTCCGATTGCAGGTGAAAGGCTTGTATGGGCCTGGGGTTGAAAACGTTAGCTTTGATCTTTATCGCGGAGAGATTTTAGGCGTATCTGGATTGATGGGAGCAGGGCGCACTGAACTGATGAAGATTCTGTATGGCGCGTTACCGCGTAAGCAGGGATTTGTCATGCTCGACGGCCGAGAGGTCGTGACTCATTCACCCCAGGATGGTTTAGCGAACGGCATTGTTTACATCTCTGAAGACCGTAAGCGTGACGGTTTGGTTCTGGGGATGTCCGTTAAAGAAAATATGTCGCTTACCGCATTGCGCTACTTCAGCCGTGCCAATGGCTCACTCAAACACACCGAAGAGCAAGAGGCCGTTAGCGATTTTATGCGCTTATTCAACGTGAAAACACCGTCAATGGATCAGCCTATCGGACTACTTTCTGGGGGGAATCAGCAAAAAGTAGCCATTGCGCGTGGTCTCATGACGCGCCCAAAAGTTCTGATCCTTGATGAACCCACTCGCGGTGTAGACGTTGGCGCCAAAAAAGAGATCTACCAACTTATTAACCAGTTCAAACAAGAAGGTCTGAGCATCATTTTGGTGTCTTCAGAAATGCCCGAGGTGCTTGGCATGAGTGACCGCATTTTGGTTATGCATGATGGTCATCTGAGTGGAGAATTCCCTATTGAACAGGCAACCCAAGAAGTGCTGATGGCAGCCGCCGTTGGCAAGCAATACGGCGTGAAGCAGGAGTAATCGCAGATGAACACCCAGACAACCCAGAAACAAGGTGGGTTTAGTAAAGATCAGTTAAAAACGTTGTTGCTGGAACAAAAATCGCTGATCGCCCTGCTGGTGCTGATTGCGGTCGTGTCCTCAATGAGCCCTAACTTCTTTACACTCAATAACCTATTCAACATTTTGCAGCAGACGTCGGTCAACGCCATTATGGCGGTGGGGATGACGCTGGTGATTTTAACTTCGGGCATTGATTTATCCGTTGGCTCATTACTGGCCGTAACTGGCGCTGTCGCAGCCTCCATTGTTGGATTAGAAGTTAACGCATTTATTGCTGTATTTGCTGCTCTCGCTTTGGGCGCCGCCATTGGTGGTTGTACTGGTGTTATTGTTGCAAAAGGCAAAGTTCAGGCATTTATCGCGACGTTGGTCATGATGCTGCTGTTGCGCGGTGTCACGATGGTGTACACCAATGGGAGCCCGATTAATACCGGCTTCTCTGATGCGGCGGATCTCTTTGGTTGGTTTGGTATTGGCCGTCCTCTTGGCATTCCGACACCCATCTGGCTGATGGTTATTGTGTTTGCGTTGGCATGGTACATGCTGCACCACACTCGTCTTGGTCGTTATATCTATGCACTAGGCGGTAATGAGTCAGCAACTCGCCTGTCTGGTATCAGCGTCGACCGCGTCAAAATTATTGTTTATTCGCTGTGTGGTTTGCTCTCTGCCTTGGCGGGTGTGATTGAGGTTGCTCGTCTTTCCTCAGCGCAGCCAACGGCGGGTACAGGCTACGAGTTGGATGCTATCGCCGCCGTTGTACTGGGAGGAACCAGTTTGGCGGGAGGTAAAGGCCGCATTATGGGGACTTTGATCGGGGCATTGATTTTAGGCTTCCTCAATAATGGGCTGAACTTACTGGGTGTTTCGTCTTACTACCAAATGATCGTTAAAGCAGTGGTTATTTTGCTGGCGGTTCTGGTAGACAACAAGAGCAACAAATAATCTTCCCTACAGGAAACGACGATAATGAATATGAAAAAACTGGCAACGTTAATCTCCGCAGCAGCTTTAAGTGCAACCCTTAGCGCGAACGCAATGGCGCAAGATACCATTGCGCTGGTGGTATCAACGCTGAACAACCCGTTCTTTGTCTCCATGAAAGATGGTGCGCAGAAAGAAGCGGATAAATTAGGCTATAAGCTGGTTATTCTGGATTCTCAGAACAACCCGGCAAAAGAGTTGGCTAACGTACAGGATCTAACGGTACGTGGCACCAAGCTGATGCTAATTAACCCAACTGATTCCGATGCTGTTGGTAATGCGATTCTGATGGCTAATCAGGCAAAAATTCCGGTAATCACCTTAGACCGTGCAGCGAACAAAGGTGAAGTTGTAAGCCATATCGCTTCTGATAACGTTGCGGGTGGTAAAGAAGCTGGAGAATTTATTGCGAAGAAGTTGGGTGACAATGCCAAAGTGATTCAGCTAGAAGGTATTGCCGGAACGTCAGCGGCTCGTGAGCGCGGCGATGGTTTCAAAAAAGCGCAGGAAGAACACAAGTTTAATATGTTAGCTAGTCAGCCTGCAGATTTCGACCGTACCAAGGGTCTGAACGTGATGCAGAACCTGTTGACCGCGCATCCTCAGGTACAAGCCGTATTTGCACAGAATGATGAAATGGCGCTGGGTGCTCTGCGTGCGTTGCAAACCGCTGGCAAAAGCGATGTATTGGTCGTTGGCTTTGACGGTACCGCTGATGGTGTAAAAGCGGTTCAGCGTGGCAAATTGGGTGCAACCGTTGCTCAACAGCCTGAGCAAATTGGCGTAATTGGCGTAGAAACAGCGGATAAAGTATTGAAAGGTGAGAAAGTGCCGGCCAATATCCCTGTTGAGCTGAAACTGGTTACCGAGTAATAAAAACGCCGCCGCAGACAATTCTGCGGCGGTGTCCATTTAAGGGATTAGGTAAGATGCAAAAAGGCAAATTGGTGGTGTTGGGCAGTATTAATGCTGATCATATCTTAAATATTGAGCACTTCCCTCGCCCGGGAGAAACCGTTCTAGGTCAGCAATATAAAGTGGCGTTTGGTGGTAAAGGCGCTAATCAAGCGGTCGCTGCTGGCCGTAGCGGTGCCGATATTTCCTTTATTGCATGCGTTGGACAGGACGATATTGGCGAACGCATTTGTCAGCAACTTTCTAGTGATAACATTGATACTCAAGCAATAGGTGTTATTGAGGGACAAACCACTGGTGTTGCTCTGATTTTTGTTAATCAAGACGGCGAAAATGTCATCGGTATCAGCGCTGGCGCTAATGCTGCGGTAACACCTGATTATTTATCGCGTCATCAGAAACTGATAGAAAATGCCGATGCACTGTTGATGCAACTTGAGTCACCGCTAGAAACCGTCATTGCCGCTGCTAAATTAGCTCGTCAGCACAATACGCAGGTGATTTTAAATCCGGCCCCGGCTCGCGAACTGCCCGATGAACTGCTTTCTAATATTGATGTCATCACGCCAAATGAAACAGAAGCAGAAAAGCTGACGGGTATTGCTGTAAAAGATGATATCAGCGCTCAGCGTGCGGCTGAGATTCTGCATCAAAAAGGAATTCAAACTGTGCTGATAACCTTGGGAAGCCGTGGTGTATGGCTCAGCCAAAATCAGCAGGGAAAAACCATTCCAGGATTTAAAGTGAAAGCCGTCGATACTATCGCTGCAGGCGATACGTTCAACGGTGCTTTAGTGACCGCCTTGTTGGAAGGCGTGGAAATTCATGCTGCAGTACGTTTTGCACATGCGGCTGCCGCGATCGCTGTTACGCGTGAAGGCGCACAGCCGTCCGTTCCTTGGCGCAAAGAGATTGATTCTTTTCTCCAGTCACATTAAGAGTAGCGGTATTAGGAGTAGCTCTGCGTGACCACCATGAAAGACGTCGCCCGCTTAGCGGGCGTATCAACGTCCACCGTTTCCCATGTCATCAATAACAACCGCTTTGTGAGCGATTCTGTGCGCGACAAAGTGTTATCTGCGGTCAAAGAGCTTAACTATGCGCCTTCCGCATTAGCGCGTAGTCTAAAGCTCAATCAAACTCGAACCATCGGTATGCTCGTCACGACCAGTAACAATCCTTTTTTTGCTGAAGTGGTTCGTGGCGTTGAGCGCAGCTGCTATGAGCGCGGCTATAGCCTTATTCTGTGTAATACCGAAGGGGATGCGTCTCGTATGAACCAGAGTCTAGAGACGTTGCTGCAAAAGCGCGTTGATGGCTTATTGATGATGTGCACCGAGAGCTATCGACCGGCGCGTGAAATGCTGAGCCGCTATCCATCATTACCCACCGTGATGATGGACTGGGCCGTATTTGATGGTCCAAATGATGTAATCCAAGATAATTCATTTTTCGGTGGCCAAATTGCTACTCGGCATCTGTTAGAGCGTGGCTATACCAAAATTGCCTGTATCGCTGGGCCAAAAGATAAAACGCCAGCATGGGAGCGCTTGGAGGGTTTCCGTCATGAAATGCAGATGGCGGGGATTCCCATTCCTGATGAGTATGTCATTTTCAGTGATTTTGAGTTTTCAGGCGGCGTTAACGCGATGAATCAGTTACTCGCACTGCCTGAACCACCCCATGCAGTATTCACAGGCAATGATGCGATGGCGGTTGGCGTCTATCAGGCTTTGTATCGTGCAGGATTAAAAGTTGGCGAGGATGTCGCAGTTATCGGCTACGACGATATAGAGATGTCTCAGTATCTTTCCCCACCGTTAACCACCATTCACCAGCCCAAAGATGAGCTGGGGGAGTTAGCTGTGGATACGCTCTTACATCGACTCATGAATCTTAGCCTAGAACCCCAAACTCTGGTTTTAACGCCAGAGCTCATGGTTAGGGATTCTGTTGGGCAGATTTAGTCTCTCGGCTTTTTCTACGTAGCTGCGCTTTACGCCCTTTAATTAAGGCATCGCCATCGGTAGGGCGCAGCATTAAGAAGATCAGCGCTGACAGAATGGTCACCATACCCATAGTAATAAAGGTGTAGTGGAAGTGATCGACTAATGAGCCAAACGACAGTGAATCGTAGAATCGCAATACCGCTGCACTGACAGCAACCCCAAAACTAATTGATAGCTGCTGAGTTACTGCTAAAACACTATTCCCTGCGCTGGCATTTTTATCGGTTAAATCACCTAATGAAATGGTGTTCATCGACGTAAATTGAGTCGACATCACCATGCCCAGTAAGAATAGCGGCAAAACCAACATCCATAGCGGCATATCAGGTGTTTGCAGAGAGAACTGGGCAATCATCACGCCAATAATCATCGTCACACACACCAGCGTCTTACGATAACCAAATCGACGCAAAACGCCGGTTACGGTCGATTTCGCGATTATTGAGCCAATGGCTGTTGGCGCCATCATACAACCCGCAATGATGGCTGAATAACCGAAGCCGACTTGCAGCATTAAAGGCATCAAGAAAGGGATACAGCCAGTTCCAAGGCGTGATGCTACGTTGCCAATGATACCAATAGAGAAAGTACGCGTTTTAAAGAGTGGTAAGTCGATGAGCGGCTGCGGGTGAGCGCGAGCATGAAGAACATAGATAAATAGGAGTGCTATCCCAGCGAACAATATTAGCCATGCATATACCATTGGTAGAACATTCTCGCCAAACAGCTCCATGCCGGTAGAAAGGCAAACTAAACTTAAACCAAAAACTAAAAAGCCCACATAGTCGAAGCGTCTGGTCGGTGCCGTGAAATCAGGCATGTAACGGCGAGCGTAGAAAATACCGGCAACACCAATCGGAATATTGATTAGAAATATCCAGTGCCAGGTTGCAACGGTGACTAACCACCCACCCAGCATTGGCCCAACAACTGGACCAATCAAACCCGGCATGGTGACGAAGTTCAATACAGGTAATAGTTCGCTACGAGGATAGGCTCGTAGCAATGCTAGACGAGCCACTGGCATCATCATCGCGCCGCCAATTCCCTGCAGCACGCGTGAACATACTAGCATCGCCAATGAGCCAGAAAGAGCACAAGATAACGAACCTAGTGAAAACAAAGATACGGCGAAGATAAATACTTTACGCGTACCGAATTTATCAGCAACCCATCCACTGACAGGAATGAGCATCGCGACCGTTAACGTATAGCTAATGATGGCTGATTGCATGGCGAGTGGGGAGCGATCCAAACTACGCGCAATGGACGGAATAGCTGTATTTAAGATGGTTGCGTCCAAAGCTTGCATGAAAAAAGCCATGGCTGCGATCCAAGGCAAGCCAGCCATACTACGGGCAGTTTTCGTCATATATGTACCGTTTATTCGTCTTTTTGTCCTAACAAAGCCTGACAGGATATAAATGCAGTCATACTGTCTCCTGTCAAAATAGCGTCAACAATATCTTGATGAAGACTTAGTTTAATGACTTCATCTCCAGTAATAGCCCTGAAGTAGCTCTGGTAAACAGAACTAAATAGGTTCGCGAAAGAGGTAAGGAACGGATTTGCACTAGCTTTATAGATAAGCTGGTGGAATTGAACGTCAACCTTGATCCAACGCTCTCGGTCAAATCGCGAGTTCAATTCACGCATTTCATCCATTAATGCACTGAGTTCCTCTTTTTGCTCATCAGAAGCATGAAGTGCCGCTAATAAACATGCCTGAGGCTCTAGAGCTGTTCGTAGAACCAAAAAATGTTCTTTTACATGTTCGAAGTTTTCGCGAGTTAACCACCAAGTTAACAGTTCCTGATCCAGAAAGTTCCAGTTGCTGCTTGGCATGACTCGAGTACCAATACGCGGGCGTGGTAATACCATACCTTTAGCTGCCAACATTTTTACAGCCTCACGAACGGCAGTTCGGCTGACACCATAAATGTCACCAAGCTCAAGTTCCCCAGGCAGGATACTACCGGCTTGATATTCTCCGGAGAGAATGCGCTGCCCAATCTTTTCCGCTAATAAATAGGAAAGATTACGCTGTGCGGCTTGTTGTTGTGCGTTGAGTTGCATGTCTTCAGATCCTATTTGGCATAATTACCAATGTTTCCTTCTTATTTTATCCTACAAAAGAGAAGAGCAATTGCTTTATTCGGTTAAAAGAGGCTCATATATTATGTTTTTTAAGCTTAATGCCGAAATATTATACGTTCAAAAAGTTTTATGAAATAAACACTTGTCACCAGCTCAGAAGTCCCTATAATGCGCCACCACTGACTGAGAACAACGATGTAAACATCGCTTGGCCAGTAGATGATTTATCGAGTTATGTAGTTTGTTGAAAAATAAATGCTTGACTCTGCGGGCTAAAAGCGTAATATACGCAGCCCACGCCAATGAGAACTTACGTTCGATTGGCGCTGCTCTTTAACAATTTATCAGACAATCTGTGTG
>NZ_KV824215.1:0-9983 GCF_001816025.1 Hafnia sp. HMSC23F03 | reverse complement strand
CCCCCCCCCCGCCAGAAGCACTGATGGTCTCAACGCCGCCTACGGGAGGCAATGTTGTGAATATGGAAGATATACAGGCACAAACCATGTTGTATAAGGCTCAGTTCCTGCGTGATAAAGCGCTGGTTGACCTTCAGAAACTCGGCAGTGATGGCGACAGTCGGACACTCGCCAGCGCGCCATTGCCTTATGACACATCAGCCTCTCAGGCTGCAGCGCCAACAGCACCGTCTAAAGATGATACCCCTCCTCAGGTTATCCAAATAACGGGGTCAGGAAAAACTGTCTCCGCGTTAATCAGAACCAGTGGGGGTAACCAACTGATGGTTCAAGCGGGCAACGACATCCCCGGTACGAACCTGAAAGTCGAGAAAGTCACCTTTGACGCAGTGACCGTCAGTAAACCGGGTAAACAGCCTTGGATACTGGCTTTTGCAGAGGATTAACCATGACAGAAACGGCTGAACGTTATCTGTGGCAGGCCCCCGATAAACTTTATGTTTCGGCAGACCATGCCGCCTTGCCGGAAGTGCAAAGCGCCGTGGCACGCTTATTGCGCGAGGTCGCAGGCTTAACGCTTGAAACCTGCACATTACAGCAACTGAGGGATTATAAGAACGGGCCACAAACCCCCGCAAAAATGGCCAAGCATGCCGGTAACAACTCTCAGGAACAAAACCGTGTGCTGAAGTATTACCGTGAAGCATTGACCCAACATTCCTCAGATATTCACTTTCGCATTGGTGAAAATGGCCTCACTCGAATTCTGTATCGCATCCACGGCGAGCTCGGTGAAATCGGACACCTCGAAAAGGCCGAAGGAGAAACACTGGCCAGAACCATCATTCAATCGATGTGCGACGAGGCAGAACCAAGCTTTCACGCAAACCGCCCTCAAAGTGCGCGCCTGCGTAAAGAGTTTCTGCGTCAGGTGGGGCTGTTTGGGGCGCGCTATGAGCACTATCCCACGGAGTTTGGCCTGTTAGCCGTGATGCGCCTTATTCCCGATGACGGTGACAATCCGCCCTCACTGCCCGAGCTGGGTTTTCTTCCTGCGCAGATTGCCTTACTGGAGCAGATGCTGATGACGCCCGAAGGGATGCTGTTAATCTCCGGTCCCACCGGCTCGGGGAAATCCACGACGCTGCGCACGCTGTGCCGTATGTATATGGAACTCACCAACGGCACCCGACATCTCTTAACCTTTGAAGACCCCGTTGAAGGCGGAATACCCGGCGCCGTTCAATGCGGGATCAAAGCGGACCGCAGTAAGCCTGACGCGGTCAGTCAGGCATGGAGCAGTGCGTTATCCAGCGGCATGCGACTCGATCCAGACGCGATTTTGGTCGGCGAGCAGCGTGACCGTAACTCGGCGATGGCCAGTATTATCGCCGCACTCACGGGACACATCGTCCTAAGTACCGTTCATACCCCCGATGCCATCCGCATTATCGACCGTTTGATTGAAACCTTTGGTGTCAGTGCCTCGTTGGTCATTGACCCACAGGTCATGATGGGACTGATGTCACAACGACTGGTACAGGCACTCTGTCCAACGTGCAAACTCACTTATGCCCAGCGTCTGAAACACCAAGCACTGCCCGCCTTGCATCCGAGTCAAAAAAACCTGCTGGCTGAACATACCGACATCCAACACATTAGGTTCCGTAATCCTGACGGCTGCCCTGAATGCTGGAAAGGCGTAGTTGGACGCCGCGCTATTGCCGAAGTCATCCGTCCCGACGCCATGTTTATGGACATGTACCAGCGCCAAGGTAAGTTGCAAACCCGCAGTTACTGGGTGCATTACATGCAGGGCATTACCCGCCGCGCGCATCTGCAGCACTATCTCAATGCCGGTCAGGTTGATCCCCTCAGTGCGCACTTCACCTGCCCATTGGATGAAGACAAGCGTCTGTTATTACCGAAAGAGGCCGTCAATGTTTGATATCGATGCGATTCAGACGCAGCTCGCGCAGCTGCTGTCTCCATTACTAAAAGGGTGGGAAAAAGCCGAAATTTGGCTGGGACGAAAAACCTTTAATGCCAGCGATCGCTTAATGATTTATGAGGATTTAGCCTTTTTACTCGATAACAGCGTCAAGCTCGAAGATGCCGTCAAGGGCATGGCGGCCAATCGACGACAAGGAACATTCCGCCCCGGTGCCAGTGTCTACTGCCTTGAAGATATCGCCCAATCGCTCACGCAGGGCAAGTCACTGGATCAGGGACTTCGCCACTGGATACCCCGTAATGAAGCGGCCATCATTCAATCCGGCGTACAGGAAAAGCAGTTAGCGGACGCCTTGAGACGTGCTAAGCAACTGGTATTATCTGTCCGTGATATTCGCTCTACGGTCATCGAACGGCTGACCCAGCCACTGTTGCTATTTTTTAGTCTGATAGTCCTAGCATGTATGATGTCATGGGACTTTGTTCCGCAATTGGAAACCTTACAGCCGCGAGACCAATGGCAGGGAAGCCTGATGTGGATGGCCAGCATTTCTGACTTATTTGGTCAACATCTCGGTGTGTGGCTCATTGGAACCCTATTTATCGCCGCGTGGACTTACTGGTCTTTGGGTAACCTGACGAACCCTATCCGACGCTTCATGGATAAATGCCCGCCTTGGTCAATCTATCGTGAAATTCAAGGGGCAACATTTCTCCTGAATTTCGCCGCGCTATCGCGAGCACAGGTGAAAGAAGAAGACGCCCTACTGCAATTGAGCCTGCATGCTTCCCTCTGGCTACGACAGCGACTCAACGCGACCACCCGGCTGATGAAAAGCGGCCGCTCACTGGGGCACGCGTTGTATGAAACTGGCTATCAGTTTCCTTCCAAGGATGCGATCAACCGCCTCAAACTCCTCACGCAAGGGGACGGGGGGGAAACCATCATCGACAGTTTTGCCAACGACCAGCTAGCCCGAACGCTGGCCAACATCAAGAGTCTAGCCGGGTGGTTAAACCTGATTATTTACGCTTTGTCAGGCCTGTATATGGCGCTCGTCGCCGTTTCAACGCAAAACCTCAGCGCTGTCACCGGCGCATAACTTAATCCAATCAAAACAAGGAACCTTTATGGACAACATCACGTTATCCCGATGCCCTGCGTCTGTTCACCGTGGCGAGGCCAACCTATTGGCGCTGGTTATCACTCTCGCTGTTGTCGCCGTTATGGTCATCAGCGTCATCAAATTTGGGTCGGGTATCTCTGATTCCAATAACGTTCAAGCCGAATACAGCAACGGGACGAGCATTATCACTAACGCCCGGGCGCGACTGAAAACTGACGGGATTTATGATTTTAGCGGCGCAGCGGATATGACCGGTACGCTTATTCAGTTTGGCGGCGCACCCGGTGGGATGAAAGTTGATGGCAATAAAACGTCAGGCACGGCCACACTAAGAAACTCCTTTGGCGGCACCGTCACGCTGGCTCCTGCGACCAGCAGCGGTTCAGCAAAGTCAGCCTTTACGCTGACCTACAACGGTATTCCTTATGAAGCCTGTACACAGCTGGCCACGTCAATGAGTAGTGCCCCAAGCATTGTCACTACGTCGATTAACGGCACCGCAAACAACGGTACCGTATCTGCGGCTAACGCAGGCAAACAGTGTACGGCCGACAGCGGTAGTACCGGGCAAAACACGCTGGCATTCACCACCAACAACTAAGGGATAGGAGGAGGCATGGCTGTCTTACGCAATACGCTCCTCCTGCTGGTATTGAGTCTGGGTCTAACGACTCAGGCTCATGCCTGGTGCTTTGCCGAAGCGGGACAGCGCTACCACATTGATCCCATCCTGCTTAAAGCGATCGCTATCAAGGAAAGCACGCTAAACCCTAAAGCTATCGGGGTTAATCGGGATAAAAAAGGCAAGGCAACCAGTCGCGATTATGGGTTGATGCAAATCAATGACGCGAATGCGAACCGACTTATCTCGATGGGGATCATTCGTAGCCATCAGGAACTACTCAGCAATGCTTGCCTAAATGTTCAAGCGGGGGCGTGGGTGCTGGCGAGGCATTTTCAGGTCTGCGGTATCACATGGGATTGTCTAGGGTCTTACAACGCCGGATTTAAGGATAAAAATGCCCCTATACGTCAACGCTATGCACGAGATGTTTACACCATTTATCAACGGTTACGGGGGATTGGATGAACCTATTATCCGTCATAATCACCCTTTCGGTGTTATGTTTGTGTCTCTATTTACAAAGGTGGCAGGTTAACGCATTTTTACGTGAACATGACGCCCCCCCATTGCCCGACCGGCTGTCCGACACTGTATCGCTGGTCTTTCTTATGCTCGGCCTATTTCTCACCTATCAGGAGAAATTCTCCGCGCTGCTCATGTTCACCGTCCTACTTCCGCTGCTGTGGCTCGATACTTATCGTCATTGGTTGCCGTTACGTTTCACCAACGCCTTCTGGTGTATTGGTCTGCTTACGCAGTTACTGTCCATCGAGCACGACTTATCGCTGCTATCGGCTGTCCTTGGCAGCGCCGTCATATTCTGCATCATCGGAACGGTGTGGTGGATGCTGAGACGCTACCACCGACGTGAAGTTTTAGGCTTGGGGGATGTTCATCTTATCGCGGGTCTTTTTGCGTGGCTTTCACCCACAGCAGCACTGTACAGCTGCGGTGGCGCATTTTTACTCATGCTTTTACCGATGTTCCTCAATAAAAGCCCACAGCCGCTCGCCCCCTATTTGTGTCTGTCATTACTGGCAGGCCTCTTCATTGCGGAGTTCAGTCCCAAATGACACACACACCGCCCCCTTTTTTTGTGTTATTGGTCGGTTTCACACTAGGTCTTGGCGTGGGTTCTATCGCCAATTACTACCTGCTCAATGTCCAAAAAGAGGAATTACTGACCGACACCAACAGGTTGCATGTGAAAAGCATCTACAACCTCAATACCAATGAAACGATATTGACGTTCAAAAGTGTCCCTCAACGTCTATGTGGCGAATATGTAGACCACCTCATCAGTTCTCCTTTAAAAGAGATAAACGTATTCATCAACGGTGTACGTTTTGGTCGCTCAATATCGCGAGATAGCACTGAAAATGTTTGCTTATCTGATGATGGGATGGTGGGCCAAAACATGCTGGTACTTTATTCACCAGGAAGGTAAAGATGAAAAAAATTAACCAAGGTAATGCGCAACTGATAGCGCTAGCGCTGGTTTTAGGCCTCGGTATGATGGCTGCCCCCCGAGGGGTTGAGATGATTGCACAGCAGCTATCAGAACGGACATGGGACGTCACAGCCAGCCAGTTCAATGCCGTTCAGATGGCTGCTCGACGCTATATCAGCGACCATATCGATACGCTGGCGACACAAGTTAAGCCCAAACAACCTGTCTATATCAACGTTACGACGCTCAAAAACGGCGGCTATCTTCCCGCCGGGTTTGGTGCCAACGATCACAACCAAAGCTATCTCGTAGCCGTAGTCAGCAACCCCAAAGTCACCAGCCAACTGCAAGCATTTGTGATGACCACCGGCGGCAAACCGTGGGATTTTGGCGCACTGCGTCATATTTCAAGCAATATTTCAGGCCTGGCTGGGTATGTCTGGCCTGATAATCAGGCGGTAGGGGCAGGCGGCGGCTGGAAAATGAGTCTCGCTGACTATGGCATGAGCAGCAAGCAAGGCACGCTCGTGACCTTTATTCCATCAGACCTGATAGGCACATCCGGCCAGGGAAATGATCGGCTGTATCGATACGCCGTGAACGGCCACCCTGATTTTAACCGTATGCACACCGCTATTGATATGGACGGCAATAACCTGAACAACGCCGGCGACATCAAAGGTAAACAGGCCATTATCACTGGTGGCATCAGTGGCCAAACCGCGACCATTAGCGGCGAAATCAAAGGTCAACGTGCCACGATAAGTGGTGACATCAAAAGTACGGGTGGATGGATAACCACACAAGGTAACAAGGGTTGGATGAATGAAACCTACGGCGGTGGTTTTTATATGTCAGATAGTAGCTGGATACGCAGTCTGAATAATAAAGGGATTTATACCGCCGGGGAGATCAAGGGTGGGCAGTTACGTTCAGAGGGGGACGTGTCTGCCGCTGGTATTCTGAAGCTGGATAAGGTCAACGTTGTGGGTACTAACTGTCCCGTTACTGGGGCGATAAGCCATGATGCCAAAGGTGCCACACTTTCGTGTCAAGATGGTAAGTGGTCAGCAAATGCTCAAAGTGAGGTTATACGCATTGATGGTGCGTCTTCATGCGTAAATAAAGGGACGATGGTCGCAGTCTGTCCAGCAGGTACCCATGTCATTTCAGGTTCATATGCACTCACCGGATGGGGGCGAAACTCGAGCCACAACTCACCTGACAGCATGTACATAGATCCTGCTAACAACCGGTTCGTCATTAATGCTCCGAATAACAATTCACAGACGTGCTTTAGAGCGATCGCAAACTGTGCTAAATGACCATTTGCTGTCACGCAAATCCTGCCGCTGACAGGATTATCTGCATAGATACACATGTCCACAATGCCAGATATACCTAGCACAGCCCCAATTTAAAAAAACAACACTTTATTCTTCATCCATTCTTATTTAAACCAAGGCGAGCTCATGAAACGACCAATCCTTATCGGGATGCTGGTGCCATTCCTGCTGTCTGGCTGCCAGTACGCCCCAGCGTCAACCTCGACATCCTCTATTCTGTCACCCACGCCTGCTCAAATCGCACTTAAGCAAGAACAACAAAGACTTGCCATGACGCTGACCGAAGATGGCTGGTTACTCCCCGGCCGCATTACGGCCAATTCACAACGCGTTTCGGTAGATTGGGATGGGGATGCCCTTGAGCTGCTGTCTCAGTTAGCCCATCAACGCGGCATTACCCTGCGCTATTCCGGTGTGCGCTTACCGCTCCCCGTCACTATCCATGAGCGTGACGTCAGTTTTGAAACGCTTCTGCGTCTTATCCGAGCCCAAATCAGCTGGCGCGCGACCGTGACACAGCAAGCTGATGCGTTTGAGGTCGGATTTATGCCGCCGCTGAAGGGGACACTGTCATGATGAAGACCCATATTCGCGCGGTGAGTGTCATCCTTTTGACGCTCATTTACCCGCTCAATAAGGTCATGGCGGCCACGCCAACGCCCACTGCCGATATGCCTGCGCCTCCCTCGATGTCGGCTTATCTCAGTCCTGAAGCCGACGATCATGATGGTGTCAACGACACGGTCTACCAGATGCTGACTGAGGCGGGGAAAACCGAAGGCTTTCGCGGCGGCAAAGCACAGCGTGCATGGGAACTGCGTCAGTCATTAGAGCAGCGAGCGAGCCAACTCGATAACACCTATCTTTTTTCTCCGCTGATTAACCGTCAAGGCTGGCTGCCTCCCGTGATTGCCGAGGCAACGTCATTGGCCACCATTACCGACAAGCAGATGCGTACTGCCAATCACGTTTACAACATTCTGGTGCCTGAACGCTTTGTCAGTAATCCACCAAGCTGGCGTCAATATCTCTTCGCCGGCCTATCCGTCAAATCATCGCCTACCGACACGGTGATCCCCCGCAACCGCGCAGAGCGCAACGTCTGGCAAAACGCCATTAAGAAGGGCTGGGAGGAAGGCCGACAAAGCGCTGATGACACGCTGGCGGCTAACTTCAACCGTCTGACACGTGATTACACCGGCATGATGCGCTACTCGCTGTTAGTCAAACAAAAAATGGTGACTCCGCCTGTGGTAACCGAACAGCAACAGACTGTCAGCGGCACACGCGAAGAGTTGATGCTCGGCGACAAAGTGCGTGACCTTAAACAACGTGCCGGCTTTGAACTGGATAAAAAACAGTGGAAACCGGTTATCCAAACAAGGGCGACACCATGATAGACGTGGATAAATTTGATTTTTCCAAGGGGTTAACGCCGGATATCTTTCGTGCCTTCTTTGTCCATTGCTATCGGCACGGCGTGTCGGATATTCATTTACAGTCCAATGGACCACTCATTATCGGCTTGCATGGACGACTGCTCCGAGCCTCACCCTTCTTGCTCGATCACTCGTCACTACTCATGCTCATCGATTTTCTCTTTACCCCAACCATTAAGGCGCGCATTCAAAGCGGTAAAGGCGATGATGCTGCATTGCAACTCGAAGGGGACAGCCAGCAACGGTACGGGCTTGAACGCGGCGAGCGCATTCGCTTTCGCGCCAACTTCGTACAAGCCACCATTCGCGGCATTAACACCGCCGTGGCAATTACCTTACGTATTATCAATAACGACCATCGAAGATTAAACACACTGGATCTTCCCGCCCCACTGTATCAGGCGCTCGCTAATCTTCCGGTGGAAGGTATTGGCCTCGTTGTCGGTCCAACCGGTTCGGGAAAAACCACGGTACTGACCTCCGTTTACCAACACCACGGTGAAACCAACCCCAATTGTAAAGTCACCACCTATGAAGATCCGGTCGAGGGTCTGTTGGGGGGACCTAACTGGTTGCTTCAGCCACAGCAGTGTGAAGTTGGTCGTGATGTGCCGAGTTTTGCTGAAGGTCTCAGGCTGTCAATGCGACAGGCACCGACCGTTATCGGCATTGGCGAAATTCGCGACGGTGAAACGGTTGAAGGCATGGTGAGTGCGGCCCTTTCTGGCCATCTTTGTTTAGGCACAGAACATGCGTTTTCGCCGGGTCATGCGTTCTCACGTAGCGTGCGTATGCTTCCCGCCGAGAATCGCGAACCCTTGGCTCACGACATGCTTGAGTTGATGCGGTTTATCGTCATGCAGCGTCTAGTGCCAACGACCGATGGCAAGCGCCGCTCCGTACAAGAATACGTGCTGTTTGATGATGAGCTGCGCGAGTCATTACGCCAGCACGACTACACCCAATGGCCAACGTTGCTCAATAGCGACCTCTCCAATCGGGAGGCGCGCATTAGCGATCATGTTTGGAAAATGTATTTGGAAGAGGCGGTAACCGAAGAGACGGCGCGCAGCTATATCGGAACCCGTGAATTCAATCAACGGAGTCAACAACATGGCCAATGATTATTACCCCGGCCGTGATGCTTCACCGCCGGTTCGTATTTTTGGTATTCCGGCGCTGGCATGGCTGGTTTTTGCTCTTTGGTTTAAGTGGCCCTCCACAAAGATGTTCATCTTCTGTGTCGGGCTCATCGTCTTTTATGCCGTTCTGGCGCATTTCGGCTTCACGATAACCGTGCTTAGCCAACGTATCTTCCACCTGCTTCGCGGCCATCGACTTAACGGTCGACCTTGGTGGTATCGGAAATTCTTTGATTAAAGGAGATAACGATGAATACGCCCCGTTCGCGTACTTATCTGGCGGTACCCCACAGCGAGAAAGATGAGGCTCGTGTGGCTGCAGGCAAACTGGATGATAACAAACCGGCACTGCGCTTTGATGACGAACGTAAGCTTTGGTACGCCATCCCCGGTGCAGATATGAAAGCACTCCAGCCGTGGAAACCCGATCCATTGATTGTCGGCGTGAGCGCGGGGGACGCGCAGACTCAGTTTGCCGATTTCTTACGGGCAAACGGAGCTGATCTGTCTAAACCGCTCGTCATGGACGGTACTAGGCAACGTATTCGTATGAACGACGACAAGCCCGGTAAAAAATCCTGTACCTATGTGGGACATCTGGATGGTCTACCCAATGGCTGGTTTAACGATTTTAGGGATGGCGGTACCGAGAACCAAAGCACCTGGTACTTTAGCGGTGAGGAGCCCGATCCTACGGCGGCGCTGCATATTAAAGCGGTGACGGCACAGAGCCAGTGGGACCGTGCCGAAGCCAAACGGGTATTGCAGAATAAAAAAGCCAGCAATGTGCGCTACGTCTATAGCAAGAATAAGCAAGCTGACAAAAAGCATCCCTATTTGGTGAAAAAAGGGGTTGATGTGGCAAAGGGCGTACACATCGACGAAAAGCAAAAATTGCTTA